>JBKJIX010000080.1:0-15817 GCA_046598205.1 Chitinophagaceae bacterium | reverse complement strand
ATAATATATCCTGTATCAATTGCCGGAAATTTTGTTTTAAAGATGCTGATCATTTTGTCCAGCGTAAATTCATTCAGGAGGAAATCAATATCCCAAAAATCCTTTTTAGAAAACCGGTTGCTGATGGCCTGTAACTTCATCGGTATAATATCCCGCAGGTTAATCAGCCTTGTTTCTTCCATAGTTTCAAAAGGATAGTTCCATTCAAAAGGATATAAAACAAAATCCACTTTTATCCCTTCTACGATAAACATCATGGTTTGATTTTGTTCAAAAATTAACTCAGCTTTTGGCCATATAGAAGTGATGGTTTTGTAAACAACGCTATTATCATACTGAAGATTGCTGAAGAAATCAAGATCAACTGAAAAACGGTGTCCACCACGAAGTGCAATACTGGTACCTCCACCAAGAGCAAAGGAATTCAAATGTTGCTGCGAGCAGATGGTTCTCAATAATTCCAGGGTAGTGGGTTCGACTGCATTTTTATGTAGCATCCAAAATCAGTTTTTTGCAACTGTAAAATAGTACATAAAAAACTAAGAACTGGTTGGCGTAAATAGGAGGCTGCTATAATTTCTTTTTTTATTCTGTCAAGTCCGTATAGCCGCATGATAGCCACCTGGTCGCTCCAGCTTCCATAGTTGAAAACCTTTTGCATGATGAAAAGGGAGGACTTTTCAAAATCAAGGGCTTCAAAATTTACATCCCAGAAAGCCTTTTTAGAAATAGTTGACCCAATCATGATTGTAAAATTACAGAGATGGTTGTAATATTTGATGTAATGTGTAAAAAGCCCTGTGCAGTTTTGCAAAATGCATATGTATTGGCAGTATTGAAAAGAGTAGTAAGAAAAACTTGTTAATACTGGTTCAAAATATGGAACTAGTTTTCTAACTTTCTAACATTCTTTGCTTTATTTTGCAGCAAACCATTCAGCATGTCAGAACCCATTATAGAAATACGCCACGCCAACATCTACCAGGGCGGTAATCTTATTTTGCAGGATATTAATCTAACCGTTAACAAAGGTGAGTTTGTATATCTCGTTGGAAAAACCGGAACCGGTAAGTCAACCCTGCTAAAAACATTGTATGGAGAATTGCCGTTGACGGAAGGTGAAGGCACGGTGGCCGGTTACAATCTCCGGGATTTGGACTGGAAAAAAGTTCCCTATCTCCGCCGCAGCCTTGGTGTGGTATTCCAGGATTTTCAATTATTGACCGACAGAAATGTAAACGATAACCTGAAATTTGTTTTAAGAGCTACCGGTTGGACGGATGAAAAATTGATGAACGAAAAAATAATGGATGTACTCGATAAAGTTGGTCTTAAGTCAAAGGGCTTTAAAATGCCCTTTGAACTGAGCGGAGGCGAGCAACAAAGGATAGATGTGGCAAGAGCTTTATTAAATTCCCCTAAATTGATATTGGCTGATGAACCTACCGGTAATCTTGATCCTGAAACATCAGACGAAATAATGGCATTGCTTTTCCATATATCAAAAGACTACAATACGGCTGTGGTGATGGCATCGCATGATTATATTGTGGTACAAAAATTTCCTGCCCGGATGATTCGTACAGAAAGGGGTATGGTGAGTGATAATGCTAGTATAAGTATTGAATAAGCTGCCGGGTATTCTTTTCATTATCATAGGTATCACCCAATAATTTCTTTCGCAGCGTTATTTCTTCATTGGTAAATGGCTGATGATACAATTGCGCAATGATGGATGCAAAGGCGTTGGCAGTTGTTCCCGTATGGCAGGCACTTTCTAATCCGGTTCCTTTTACCATCGGTTCATTTACTATACAATGTCTCCCTTCAAAGAGTGCATGCAATAATTTTAGCCGCAGGCCAGTGATGTTTTTATTAAAACAGGGCAATACATTGATATGGGCTTTCCGGATAAGATCATTCAGTTCGGATTCAGTCGGGTCAGCAACGAGGCAGGTATGCTGGCAAAGATGCGCCAGCTTTTCCAATCTTTTGGATGGCTTTTTACCGGCAATAACAAACGGCTTTCGTACAATCATAAAAACTTTTTGCAACAACCAGATAGCAGCTTCTTCATTTTCAGGCACAGAAAGATTGCCATGATATAAGCAGAGTGTACCTATTCCTTCTTCACCTGTTACCTCTTGCCAGGCTGGATATGCAGGAAGAAATTTTGTATTTGTCAAATGGTATTCGTCTTTCAACAGCCGGATATCTTCTCCTGAAATACAAGCATAGATGCAAGCGGATGGTAAACGATGATTATATTTTTTTATCAACTTGCTTTCATGGAGAAAATATAACTTTTTGAAAAAAGAGGTTTCAGATCTTGCCAGTTCTTTATAATAAGTGCTTTCCTCATTGTGCATTCTCACTACCACTTTTCTGCTATTCAGATCAAGCTGAGAAAGAACACCGGTGCAATGAAGTCCCTCAAGCAAAATTGGATAGTTATCGCCCTGGAGATTGCTTACCAATTCATCATTCATCCTTGAAGCAACGATATACGGAAGTTTTGCAGAGAACCCTTTATGTCCTTTCTTTCTTTCATACACATTGATACTATCACAATATTGATTCAGTTCATTTGGAGTACCTCTTTCATTGTAACTAAAATAGTGAAGATGTATGCTAATACCCATTTTCTTCAGCATGATGATGCGGTTCATCATATCTATAGCACCGCCATAGTCTGCCGGCCACGGCACATCAAGACAAACTATATGTAAATGACGGCTCAACTGTTTAAAATAGTGTGATAGAAGCTAATTAACTTTTTTTCTTCCTGCTGCCAGTTTAAAATGGCTCTTGCTTTCAGGCAGTTTTCTTTAAGCCTGTTATACAAAACATCATCCATTAGTAAATTGTTCAGGGCTTCGGCAATTCTTTTTGGAGAAATATCATCAAGCAATACAGCTACTTCAAACTGGCTGTTAATTTTTTGGTATTCCGGGTAATCTACTGTTACCTGTGGAAGGCCGGCATGGATATAATCAAACAACTTATTAGGCAGGGCCAGGTATTGATTCAATCCTTCCTTTTCAGGTACTGCTACTCCAATAAAAGCTTTTTGTGAAATTTCTCTTAGCTTATCGGGTGATAGCATTCCTTGTAATTCTACTTTCCCTTCTAACTTATAATCACTGATCAGTTTTTTTAATTGCTCCATAAAGTTGCCATCACCACAAATAACTAGTTTACTATTTACCCATTGCATGGCGGGAATAAGGTATTCAAGCCCTCTTGCTTCATTTACTGCTCCCTGGTACAGAATAAATCTTTCTGTTTGTGTAGCATTGGTAAGTGGTTGTAATACCGGTACGTTACGGATAGTTTTATAATCAACTTTATAACGGCGTTTAAATTCCATTGCAATGCTTTCGCTTACTGTATAACCATGTTTGAATTTTGGAACAGCTCTTTTTTCAATTCTTGTCCATACTTTTTGAATAGAGGGGCGGCTAATTACTTCTTTCAGTTCTGTAAACAATTCATGGGCATCATAAATCCGGGGAATTCGTTTCCATCTTGAAATGCGAAGACAGGGGAGGATGGTATCAAGATCAATGGCACAAATGGCATCCATCTCCTTAAATAACAGAAAGAAGAACAACCGGATATTGTATTCGGCATAAAACCATTTTGTTTTATTGAACCAGCAACGGATTCTTTTTTGAGCAAACTTTTTTTCTACCAGTGGGAGAGAGGAAGGTAGTTTTCGGCCTACTAATGTAACAGCATACCCGTTTTCTGCCAACGAGGTGCAAATACGTTGCATTCGCTGGTCGTAGGCAAGATCATTGGTGACTGTAAAATAGATTTGCTTCAAAAAAGAGGGCTTTATAAAGAAAAAGGTTTTGCAAATATGCAAAACCTTAAACGATTATTTTTTTAAACCTTTAAGTTTCTTACTGGCCCATATTTACACCGTCCATTCCATCACCACCCTGGTTCTTATTGTTTTTGCGTTTGAATAGGTTGGCGTCAAACTTACCAAATCTCCAGCTAAAGTTTACCCGTAATAGTTGGGGGTCTCTGCGGCGAAAAACTTCCTGCGAAAAGAAAATTGATTCAGAAAAGATATTCTGTCTGCGGGTTCTGAAAATGTCGTTCACGTTTAAGGAAACAGAAGCCTGCTTGTTTTTCAGAAATTCATACCTTACACCAGCATCTACAAAATAGTTTGCTTTTGAAAATCCTTGTGCGGCACTTGATTGCCCAAACATACCACCTCCAAACATTCCTCCTCCACGGCCGCCACCTGCACCACCGGGAGGAAGTACCGTTTTCGACTGGTATTCTCCGGATAACTGAAGGGTGAAATTTTTAGGAAGTTTAAATGTGTTGTTCAATTTGGCAAACCAACTGGCAAACTGTTTCAGTTCTATCTGTGCCGGGTCTTCGAAATTTATTTTTGAAGTGAAAAGATTGATATTGCTCGTTAAATCCCACCATTTTGCCAGTTTGTTTTTAGAAGTTAATTCCAGACCCGTTACATAGCTGCTGTTAGCATTAATATAGGTGTTTACAAGGGCATCGTCACCTGATAGTGGATTTATCTCTTTTACCTGAAGCCTGGAAATCAGGTTGTTGGTATTTTTATAGTATAAAGAAGCGATAAAATTATCTTTATTCTTATACGTCTTTTGATAGGATAGTTCCAGCGAATTTGTAAACTCAGGTCTTAAATCAGGATTTCCACGACTAATGTTTAGAAAATCGGAGAAATCAGTAAAAGGGAAAAGCTGAAAAAAGTTAGGGCGGTTAATTCTTCTCGAATAGTTTAATTGTACATCCTGCTCTTTTTTTAATTTCTGGGTCAGAAAAATACTTGGAAAAAGACTTACAGGAAATTTGATATTAAATACCTGGTTCTTATCCGGTAAGTTTCCTTGATAATTGGAGCTTTCCAGGCGCAAGCCTAATTGGTATCCAAAATCCTTTTGTTTATTTGAATAAGTAGTGTAAGCAGCATATACATTATCGGTATTATTATAATTCACCGATAAAGGTGATCTTAATATAGGAGTGCCGCTAATGTAATCGAAAAAATTATTTTTGGTATCTGACTTTCTGATTTGCAGCCGTACTCCCATTTCCAATTTTGATTTATCAGTTAAGGGCTTTGTATAATCTGACTGGATAGTTATATTGTTATTACTACCAGTGCCATTCTGTTTTTGCTTTGCAGAATTAATAAATGTATTTCCGGGAATTTTAAAATTATCGGTAGTAATAATGTTTTCGTTTTCGTTATTACTGCGATTATAATTAACATCTGCGGTTAGCTCTTCTCCTTGTTTTGGAAAATTATGTTTAAAGCTCAATGAAAGACCGCTATTACTAAACATACTGCTGGTAGCCGAATTTCTCTTATTTAACGCTGATCTTAGCGGTGTAAAAAAAGAATCAATTGCAATATCACTTTCAGAAATTGGTTTGAAGTGTCCTTTTACTAAATTACCGGACACCGAAATGGTATTTCTGTTATCGATAAAAAAATCGAAGCCTGTTCGTAGAAATGCGAAATAGCCCTCGGAAACATTACGGTCAAATTGTTCGAGATAAGTAGCAGGTGTGCCAACTAAAGTGTTTCTATCTGTTGTTCCTGTACTAATCGACTTACGTTCATTGTAATTTGCGTTAAGAAAAAAATTCATTTTCTGCTGGCGAAGGTTTATATCACCCCCCAATCCGATTTTTGCTCTTGAATCTATATTGGCACGAACACTTCCACTATAACCCACTTTTTTGTTTTTCTTTAATACCACATTTAAAATCCCTGCGGTACCACCGGACGCATCAAATTTAGCGGAGGGGTTAGTAATTATTTCAACACTTTCTATTGCGTCTGAAGGTATTTGTTCCAGGGTTAAAGTTGTAGGCCGCCCATCTACAAATATTTGAGGTGCATTGTTCCTCATTGTTACATTTCCATCAAGATCAACGTTTATTGATGGAATATTTCTCATTATGTCAACAGCAGTACCACCAGCAGAAACCAGGTTTTTGTCAACATTAAATATTTTTCTGTCAATTCCAAGTTGCAAACCTGGTTTACTCGATGTAACCGTTACATTATCCAGCATTTTTTCTTCAATTTCAACCTTCACATTACCAAGGTCCTTATCCAAAGCACCAATCATAGCACTCATATCCCCACCCATTTTTAAATCGAAGGATACAGTTTGCTCAAAAGATTTATAACCAACTACGGTAATTTTTAATTTAGACTGACCAAAAGCAGGCACATTTTCAAGGCTGAATTCTCCATTCGCTTTGGTAAGCATTCCGGATACTACAACTTCCTTTCTTTTCTTTGTCGAAGTATCCATTTTGTTCTGCAACAACTGAATGGAGGCATATTCAATTGGCTTACCTGATTTAGCTTCAACTATTTTACCATAAAATCTGCCGGTTGGCATTTGACCACCACCGGGCCTGTTCCCAGCTCCTTCAGGACGTTGAGAAAACGCTATAAGTGACAGTAAAACAAGGGGTAAAACAAAGAAAACCTTTTTCATTTATCAGAATTTAATAGTTAGACGGGCAAAGGTGTTTGAACTTGCTGACAGTGCCGTGACATCTTGATGAATGGCAGTAAGACAACCATGGGAGGGAAAAGTTCGGGTTATCAACCAATGTTAAAAAAATCAGGTGGTTAATTGGGTTATTAGTACTTGCATAACCCCAATTAAGAAACCAATAACGGCCCCGATTATTTCCACAAACCTGAATTCCTTAGACATTATTTGATAAAGCACTTCTTCCAGCTTATCAGAGGAGAAACCAGACACTTTTTTAATTACAATTTTCTCCAGATCCAGTTCATCTTTCAGGTTAGCAGCATATTGCTTCATTACCTGCGGAAATAAAATCTCAATTTCCTTCATAAATGATTCTTTGAGCTTAGTGACAGTTTTATCCCCGATAAACATACTGATCATTGGCATTTCAGTACCTAGCCGGTTGCGCAGAAAATCATCAATATGATTTTCTATCATCGGCATAATCTTTTTCAGATTTTCAGGATTGCTGATTTTTCCTTCTATATCATCGAAAGATAAGAACTCAGCACTAACAAGTTTTCCGAGTTTCTCAGCAAATTGTTGCTGACGTTTTGGAAATATTCCGTGAAAGGTGATCCCGAGAATTTTTTTTGGTTCACGGGGATGAAACAACATCTTTATAGCTACCCAGTTGGTAACCCATCCGATAAAAGCAGAAATAAGAGGAATGATAATTAAGAGCCAGTAATTCATTTTATTTTTTAAAAGAGGTGCAAAGAAACTGAAAGCATAGGCTTATTCAAAATCTGGTTTTGGAATGAGGTATGATTTTCTATACTTTTGCTCTTCACAAATGGTAGTCGTAGCTCAGTTGGTTAGAGCATTAGATTGTGGTTCTAAGGGTCGGGGGTTCGAGCCCCCTCGATTACCCCAAAAGCCCTTCTTGTAAAAGCAAGAAGGGTTTTTCTTTTTAGAACAGCCTGAAAAGACGCATCGTAATTTAAGTGGCACGGTTTTATTAATACACCATTCATCAAAAACCCTTGTTAAAAGCTTATAAAGGCAAGAAAAACAATGTTTTTGCGTTATTTTTGGATATGCCTAATGCAATTAAATACCTTTTGAATATGAAAAGACTTCCAATTGTGATTATGATGGTGATGGCAGGTTCATTTCTTGCCTTCAAAACCATGGGAACTGGTACGAACAACAATTCAAAAAATCCTCCCTCCAAGTATGAGCAGATTTTGAAACTTGTGGGCTCCATGCTTACAGAAGCCCACTTTAGCCCGCAGGATATTAATGATGCTTTTTCAAAGAAAGTTTTCAAAAAATTCATGGCCGATCTTGACAGGGAAAAGAATATGTTCCTGCAAAGCGACATGAATACACTCAAAAAGTATGAGACAAAAGTTGATGATGAAATAAAGGGTGCGCCTGTAGAATTTTTTCTTGAAGCTGGTAAGATTTTCAACAAGCGGATGGAAGAAATAGCACTCGTATATGCTGACTTATTGTCAAAACCTTTTGAATTTGGAGCAGACGAAGAAGTAGTGCTGGATGCTGATAAACTCAATTTTGCCACTACAGATATTGAAAGGAAAGACCGGTGGAGAAAAAAGATAAAGTTCATGGTGCTGGAACGCTATGTTGATCTGCTCGACATTCGGGAAAAAAATAAGGGCAAAGAAGGATTTGTGTTAAAGACGGATGAAGAACTGGAAAAAGATGCCCGTGAGAAAGTAAAACGGATATTGGACAGAACTTTTGAACGGTATCGTTTTAAGTTTACTGATGATGATAAGTTTAATGTATATGTAAATGCCATCACTACCACGATGGACCCGCATACAGAATTTTTTCCGCCTGTCGATAAAAGATATTTTGATGAAGAAATGAGTGGCCGTTTTTATGGAATTGGTGCATCTCTTCAGTATGATGATGGAAATATTAAAGTCAGTAGTATATTATCAGGTAGTCCAGCTTCCAAATCGGGTGAAATACAGCCGGGTGATTTGATTATGAAAGTAGCGCAGGGAAAAGAAGAACCAGTTGACCTGACAGGGTATGTGGTGACAGATGCAGTAAAAATTATCCGTGGAAAAAAAGGAACGGAAGTAAGACTTACAATTAAGAAAACAGATGGGTCTGTTAAAGTAGTAACACTTATCCGTGATGAAATAGTGCAGGATGAAACATTTGCCCGCAGCGCAATTGTGAAAAATGGCGGGTCAAAAATCGGTTATATATTCCTGCCTGAGTTTTACGCTGATTTTGACCATCCCAATGGTGCCCGCAGCTATGTGGACGTAGCTAATGAAGTAAAAAAATTGAAGGAAGAACAAGTAGATGGTATTGTAATTGATCTTCGCAATAATGGTGGCGGCTCTTTATATGATGTAGTTCAAATGGCGGGTCTCTTTATTGATGAAGGGCCGATTGTACAGGTAAAAGACAGGAATAATAACCCCAGTGTACTGAAAGATAAAGATCGCAACGTTTTATATACCGGCCCATTAGCGGTAATGGTAAACGAATTCAGCGCATCTGCTTCAGAAATTTTTGCAGCCGCTATCCAGGATTATAATAGAGGTATAATTATTGGCAGCACTTCTACTTATGGAAAAGGAACTGTACAACGCAATATTGGCCTGGATGAAAATGGGTTTTCTATGACCAATGCCGATTTAGGAACGGTAAAATTGACCTTGCAGAAATTTTATCGTATTAATGGTGGCTCTACCCAGCTTAAGGGGGTTTATTCTGATATAGTATTACCAGATAATCTCGAACATTTAAAAGTGAGAGAGAAAGATGATGTGGATGCATTGCCCTGGGATGTAATAAATAAAGCTACTTACAACAATTGGGTTCCTGGATATGACTTGAAAACAATTCAACAGTTAGCTAATCAGCGTATAAAGAATAATGAGTCTTTCAAGCTGATTAAAGAAAGCTCAGAGTGGTTGTCTAAACAAAATGATAAGGAATACTCCCTGCAGATTGATAAATACCGTAAAGACCAGAAATCAATCCGCAGTACCATCAAGCAACTGGAGTCCTTGTTGAAACTGAAAGACTCTTTAGATGTTTCTGCCTTGCCAAAAGAAGTAACCCGCTGGGATAGTGATAAGAACAAAAAAGACCGGTTTGCCCAATGGTTAAAAGGTTTGCAGGATGATATTTATCTTGACCAGGCAGTGAAAGTAATGAATGATATGATTGGCCAACAGAACCTTGCAAAGGCAAAAAATAAAGAAGAACCAGTTAAGAAAGGATTTTAATCAGCATAAAATATAAATGAAAGGCCTCTTGTTAAAAACAAGGGGCCTTTCATTTACAGGTATCTTTCCTTTGTCACTTTTATATGATGGTTGATATGACCAACGAGAATAAATCCTATAGCTAATACTGACACCGGGTTATTGTTGGCTATCCCAACGGTTGATAGTTGTTCCTTGTCAAAAGACCCGAAAAGTATTTCTGTAGAGCGGCGAACAGCTTTTAATTCTTCAATCATATCGGCCCAGTCTCTTTTTTTTGCTTTTGAATTATCCGCATAATCGTTTTCGTCGAAGCTGGGCAATGAAACGGTCTCCTTGCGGGCAATACAAAGGCCACGGTAGGCAAAAACCCTTTCTGCATCAATAATATGCTGTAATACTTCTTTAATGGTCCATTTCTCTTTTCCGTAGCGATAGTTTCTTTTTTCAGGCGATATGCTATTGAGAAAACGAAAAATGGCCGGTGTTTGCTTTTTCATGGCGGCTACCAGGTCGTTTCCTTCTACCTGGTTAACGTACCTATGATACCATTCGGGAATTGTAGCCAGATCGGGGCGGGGCATAAACCAAATATTATAATAAAAAAAAACCAGCCTTTGTTATGAAAAGCTGGTGTGACTAATATTTCAATTATTTATTTATTTTTCTTTTCAGGAGCAACAACTTTTAGTGGCTCTGCCTTACTATCTAAAGGGGCACCAACTGCAATTTCGCACCGGTGACCGGGTTGTCCATGTGCAGGATTCATACCGGGAGCAGTTTTAACCGCAGTGGTAGCCGGTGGTGTTGTAATTGCCGGGGTTGTGCTTACAATCGAAGGTTTGATACTGCCGGGTACAACATTGCTGTTTACTGTTGGGGCAGTTGTTGGGCTTGTAGTGGTGGTGGTTGTTGTTGTAGCAGCCGGTTTACTATTTAGTGGCGCACCAACAGTAATTTCGCAGCGGTGTCCTGGTTCTCCATGCGGTGGATTCATGCCCGGAGCAGTTTTTACTTTTGTAGGGGCAGAGGTAATTGTTGGTGTTGTGGATGTTACTACCTGATTTTGGGTAGTGGTTACAGGTGGTGTACTTGTTACAGTGGGAGTTGTGTGGGCTACATTTTTTGATGGTGCACTATTCAGCGGTGCCCCAACTTCAATATCACAATTATGGCCGGGTTGTCCGTGTGCCGGGTTCATTCCCTTAGCTGTGCTCACAGTGGTTGTTGCTGGCTGCTGCTGTACGGTGGTTGTAGTAGCCGTCGGTATCGTTGTCGTTGTAAGGTTTGGTGCCGTTATTGGCTGTGTTGTAGTAGTGGATGGTGTGGTAATAGGTGAGGTGGACTGTGGCAGCCCGTTTCCGTTTCCATTCACATTTATTGGTGTAACGGTAGAAGATCCGTCAGCTTGAGCTTCACCCGGCTTAGTACCGCAACTCGTAACTACTGCCAATGCAACAACTGAGGCGAAATAAAGTATATGTTTCATTTTATTAAGTTTAGTTTTTATAATAGAACCTGCAAATTACTTAAGATTTTTGAGAGTTTCGCCTGTTTTTGATGGCCGGAATAAATTAAGTCAGCCACTTTTTGTAACTCATCTGGTTTAAAAAAACCCCGTGCGTGCCAGAGTTTATCAGATACTATGCTCTTCATACTATCCGTTTACTTTCGGCTTCACAGTAGATTTTACAGGCTTTACAGGAGCCGTTTTCCTTTCTCCTTTAATAGTGGAAGCTAATTTGATGGCTTCGTAAGCATTCACCAATCCGCCCGACTTACTAATGTCGGAAAGCGGTACCAATTCATCTGTTTCAGGATTTTTTACTTTCTCTGTTAGTTTAATGGATGATTTTTCAATCACCATTTTTACCTGTGCTGCACTCAGGTTAGGATAATATTCTAAAAGGAATGCTGCCAAGCCAGCCACCACCGGTGAGGCCATGCTGGTGCCCTGCAGGTTTTGGTAAGTATTGCCACCCGGAACAGTAGAATATATTTTTACCCCCGGGGCAAATACATCTACTTCTTTTTTTCCAAAGTTGGAGAAACTGGCAGTAAGGCCACCTGCTTTAGGGTCGCCACTTGCACCAACAGTTATCCAGTTATTAGGTCTTACACCATCCAGGGCAACCGGTGTGGGATAGTTGAAGGTAGAGTCAATATTCTTTGCATCATTTCCTGCAGCATGAATTAACAAAACACCTTTACCTTCTGCATACTTCACGGCCTCATCCACCCATTTTTTTTCCGGGGAGAACCCTTTGCCAAAGCTCATATTTACTACCTGTGCACCATTATCTACTGCATAGCGGATAGCCAATGCTATATCCTTATCATGTTCATCACCATCAGGCACGGCACGCAGCATCATAATTTTTACATTATCCGCAACTCCATCCATACCCTTGCCATTGCCACGGGAGGCAGCAATAATCCCTGCCACATGGGTGCCGTGTAAGGCGCCTTTATTACTGGCCATTACATCACTGTTGCCATAAAATTTATCATTAAAGTCGTTATAGTTATCTTTTACAATATCAGACCTGTAAGCTTTAGGAGGTGTGTTACCAGCTTCCGCTTTCTTTTCTTCACCACTTACATAATCGCCAAAGCCTTCTAGAAATTCTTCGTTGCTGGTTTCCAGAGCATCATTTCCAGACATCAGGCTAAAGAGACTATTTTTTGCTTTTTTTACTTCTGGGTCAGTAGGATTAAAGTCTCCTAATTCTTTGCCGGTAAATTTTTCCTTGCCCATTGCTTTTTTGAGAATGCTGTCATTCTTCAGGCAATTATTATAAGCCCTTTTCATGAAAATAAGTTCAAGACCGCTGTCTTTAGAGTCGCCGGCTATTTCCTTTTCAGAACGTTTCCACATTTCATATTCAAAACGATCTTCTTTTGAGAGGCTATTGGCATCAATTTCTTTTCCTGAATATTTGCTCTTAAATTTATGATATACCCGTGCAGCTTCATACGAATCCTGTTCTACGCTACGGCCATCCTGGCCGCCAAGAAAATTCCAACCATATATGTCATCTACATAGCCGTTTTTATCGTCGTCAATACCATTACCAGCCACTTCTTTTGGGTTTTTCCACAGAATTGATTTCAGGTCTTCATGTGTGGTGTCAATACCAGAGTCAATAACGGCTACAATAACAGTTTTGCTTTTGAGCTTTTTTGATTTGACAAAATCGTAGGCTTTGTCTACACTGAGTCCATAATAACCGGAAGATGCTTTATCCATCATGTGCCAGCCTTTGGGAACATCGTCTTTTTGTGCAGACAAGGCTGAAGAGACTAAACCACAGATAGCAAGCAAAGAGGTACGTTTCATCGAAATATTCATGTGTTAGATTTTATACTGCAAAATTGGTGTAGGGGTAAAAATACTGATTACCATTCATACATTTTACACAAATACAAGACCTCTTTACAAGGTCTTTTTAAGTTTTTTTTGACGGACGGTAACAATAATAGGTTGCCTGTTTATGGTTTCCAGTTAATTTTTGGGAATTCATTATACATCAAACTTTATCCCCTGGGCCAATGGTAGAGAAGTGCTGTAGTTGATAGTATTTGTTTGGCGGCGCATATAAGCTTTCCAGGCATCGCTGCCGCTTTCACGGCCACCACCCGTTTCTTTTTCCCCGCCAAAGGCTCCACCGATTTCTGCACCGCTGGTTCCAATGTTTACGTTGGCAATACCGCAATCGCTTCCTGCATGGGATAGAAATTGTTCTGCTTCTCTCAGGTTTAAGGTCATGATGGATGAAGATAACCCTTGGGGTACCTCATTCTGAATAGCGATGGCCTCATCAATCGTTTTATATTTTAATAAATAAAGGATGGGGGCAAAAGTTTCATGCTGCACAATTTTAAAACCCGGTTGAGCTTCGGCAATACAGGGTTTAACATAACAACCGCTTTCATATCCGGCTCCTTCAACTATTCCACCTTCTACAACAAATTTTCCACCTTCTGCTTTACATTTTTCGATGGCATCCAGATACATTCTTACAGCATCCTTATCAATCAACGGACCTACATGATTGTTTTGATCTAATGGGTCGCCGATACGAAGTTGTTTATAGGCAGCTGTTAGTTTGTTTTTTATGGATTCATAAATATCTTCATGAATAATTAATCTTCTTGTAGAAGTACAACGTTGGCCGGCTGTGCCAACTGCTCCGAATAAGGAGCCAAGTGTTGCAATATCAAGGTCTGCGTCTTTAGAAATAATAATGGCGTTGTTTCCTCCTAATTCGAGCAAAGCTCTTCCCAATCTTGCTCCTACAGTGGCACCCACTGCTTTGCCCATTCTTGTAGATCCTGTTGCAGACAATAAAGGAATTCTTGTATCAGCTGCCATCCATTCACCAATTTCACGGCCGCCGCTTATCAATCCGCAAACACCTTCAGGAATATTGTTTTTTGTAAATACATCTGAAATGATATTTTGACAGGCTATTCCACACAACGGAGTTTTTTCAGAAGGTTTCCACACACATACATTTCCACATATCCAGGCCAGCATAGTGTTCCAGCTCCATACAGCAACCGGAAAATTGAAAGCAGAAATAATTCCTACAATTCCCAATGGATGATATTGTTCATACATTCTATGACCAGGACGTTCGCTGTGCATCGTAAACCCATGCAATTGCCTGGAAAGACCAACAGCAAAATCACAGATGTCAATCATTTCCTGCACTTCACCATAGCCTTCCTGCAGGCTCTTACCCATTTCATACGAGACGAGTTTGCCCAACGGTTCCTTATTAGCTCTTAGTGCATCGCCAATCTGTCTGACTATTTCACCCCTTTTTGGCGCAGGCATCAACCGCCATGTTACAAAAGCTTCTTGTGCCTTACTAATAACTGTCTCATAACTTCTTTTATCAGCCGCTGTTACTGAACCGATTTTTTTCCCATCAACAGGGGAGAAGGAGTCAATCGTTTCGCCGGTTGAATCAATCCATTTTGTTCCGGTGCTTACGCCTTTATTAGTTGATCCTACTCTGAGTGTTTTGAGAAAATCCATATAGCATTTTTATTGAGGCTGCAAAGGTAGGAAGAGGAGAGATAATAGATGATAGCGAACAGATAATAGTTTTTATCGCTGAATGGCTGATTACAAGGCAACGAGCTATTATCTTTAATCTGATTTAGTATTGCTCACTATCATTTGGAAAGTCTTTGTTTTTAATATCTTTTATATATTGTTGCACGGCGGCAGTGGCTTGTTCTGCAATATTTAAATATTTCCGGAGAAACCGGGGTTTAAACTCTGTATTAATGCCGAGCATATCATGCATAACCAATACCTGCCCGTCACAATGCACACCAGCACCAATACCTATAGTGGGAATATGTAAACTTTCAGTAACCTCCTTAGCCAGTGTAGCTGGAATTTTTTCCAATACAATAGCAAAGCATCCGGCTTCCTGCAAAAGCAACGCATCCTTTCTTAATTTGTTTGCCTCTTGTTCTTCGGTGGCCCGAACCACATAAGTGCCGAATTTATTTATTGATTGTGGTGTTAATCCTAAATGCCCCATTACAGGGATACCGGCACTTACTATTTTTTTTACAGAGTCAATAACCTCTTCGCCTCCTTCCAGTTTCACGGTATTGGCACCGCTTTCTTTCATGATGCTGATAGCTGATGCTAAAGCAATGTCAGAATTAGATTGATAATAGCCAAACGGAATATCGCAAACAATAAGACTTCTTTCTCTTGCCCTTACCACACTTTGTGCATGATATATCATCTGGTCGAGTGTAATGGGAAGGGTAGTGGTATGCCCTGCCATTACATTACTGGCACTGTCACCAACCAAAATAATGTCAATACCTGCAGCATCAAAAATTGAAGCGAAAGAAAAATCGTATGCTGTTATCATAGCAATCTTTTCACCGGCAGCCTTCATCTTTTGCAGGGTGTTGGTGGTTACTTTCTTAATTTCTTTATTTGCACTCATGCTGTTTATTTGATGTAAAGTTGAGACAATTTACCTGATTAGATTTCAATATCCTTTA
>JBKJIX010000131.1:0-5844 GCA_046598205.1 Chitinophagaceae bacterium | reverse complement strand
CATAAACCCACCCCATTCAAAATCTCTTTCTAACCTAAGATGTTTTCACCCCTCCGCCGGAGGGGATATAGACCCTGTTGTTTGGAGATTTTTAAAAGCCAGCATCAGCGACAATTTGAAATGCACCCGTTACTCTGCCATCATTTGCTTAATCACCGTTTCTATTTCTTCCGCATTGGGTTTGCTGAAATAATCGCCATCGCTGCCATAGGCTGGCCGGTGGGCTTTGCCAGTAATCGTCCGCGGAGCCACATCAAGATATTTATATCCTCCCTGTTCTTCCATCACCATATTAAACATAAAAGCCGCTGCACCACCAGGCACATCTTCATCCACAAAAACAATCCGGTTTGTTTTCTTCAACGATTCCAGAATGATATGGCTAGTATCGAAAGGCAATAAGGTCTGAACATCCACTATTTCACAGCTTATACCCAATATCTCTGCCATCGCAACTGCCTCCTGAATGATGCGTAAAGTGGAACCATAAGAAACAATCGTTACATCTGTTCCTTCTTTTATAATTTCGGGTACACCCAGCGGAACTGTAAATTCTAATAAATTGGATGGCAGTTTTTCTTTTAAGCGGTATCCGTTCAAACATTCAATCACTATTGCCGGATCATTGCTTTTTAATAAGGTATTATACATACCCACTGCTTGAGTCATATTTCTTGGCACACACACATACATTCCCCTTAATGAGTTAATGACCATCCCCATTGGTGAGCCACTGTGCCAGATACCTTCCAGCCGATGCCCTCTTGTTCGAACAATCACCGGGCAACTTTGCTGACCAGCCGTTCTGTAATGAAGGGTGGCCGCATCATCACTAAGTGTTTGCAATCCATATAACAGGTAATCGAGGTATTGAATTTCTGCGATGGGCCTCAACCCCCGCATAGCCAGGCCAATACCTTGCCCCATGATGGTAAGTTCCCGGATGCCGGTATCAAAAATTCTTTCCTTGCCATGCTTTTGCTGCAAACCGCTGAAGCCCTGATTTACATCACCAATAAAACCCAGGTCTTCGCCAAAGGCTATTACTTTCGGATTATTAGTAAACAGCTCATCAAAAAAACGGTTTAATACTTCAAACCCATTCATCGTTGGTGCATCAGCAGCAAATACAGCTGATACTTCCTCCACTCTTAATGCACTTCTTATTCCTTCATTATATAAATGAGTGTTGTATAGCTTTTTATTTTCTTCCAGCAGGTCGTTGTAATAATCTTTTGTCCAATGGGCTGCATCTGCATTACCTGCCACATCCAATGCCGCATTCAATGTTTTTAAAACATCCCTTCGCAAAGGCTCCCTGCTGGCGGATAATTCGATAGCCATTTTTTGTAATGATGTTGCTTGTTCCGGCAATGCATTTGCCATTGTTTGAATCAATTCTGCCGTTCTTGCCACCTGCCGCTTTACAGGGATAATATATTTTTCCCAGGCAGCCGCCTTGCTATCCCTTACATGTTGTTTTGCTTTATCGGATATATCATCAAGTTCATCTTCGGTTGCAAGCCCATTTTCAATAATCCATTCCTTCATTTTCTTTATTCCATCCCATTCTCTTTCCCACTCCAGCCGTTCCGGCGATTTATATCTTTCATGGCTGCCAGAAGTAGAATGTCCTTGCGGCTGTGTTATTTCTTCTACATGAAATAAAACAGGGGTATGAGTTTCTCTTGCATGACGGATGCCTTCTTCAAACACTTCGCACATGCATGCATAGTCCCATCCTTTTACTTTGTAAATATTAATACCATTACTATCATCCGTTTTTTGCATTCCACTCAACGCCTCTGAAACAGATGCCTTGGTGGTCTGGTATTTTTTAGGTACTGAAATTCCATATCCATCATCCCAAACAAAAACGGCCAATGGCACCTGTAGTACACCCGCGGCATTCATTGTTTCCCAAAAATGTCCTTCGCTGGTTGATGCATCACCAATAGTGGCAAAGCAAACTTCGTTGCCATTTTGTGAGAGTCCCTTAAATTTTTGCAAGACATCTACATTACGAAAAGCTTTGGAGGCATAAGCCAGCCCCAAAGCCCTGGGCATTTGCCCGGCAGTAGGAGCAATGTCGCTTGAGATATTTTTAAGCCCTGCAAGGTCTAACCACTCTCCATTTTCGTTCACCATTTTGGTAGCAAAATGGCAATTCATCTGGCGGCCGGCACTAAAAGTTTCAATATTCACATCCGGGTTGGCATATAATTGTGCAAAAACCTGCTCGGCAGTAGTAAGTCCGGCGGCAAACATAAAAGTCTGGTCCCTATAGTAACCGCTGCGAAAATCTCCGGGCTGAAAAAATTTGGCCATCGCTACCTGTGCTACTTCCTTTCCATCACCAAAAATGCCAAATTTGGCTTTGCCCCCGAGTACTTCCTTACGACCTAACAGGCTGGTTTCTCTGCTTATACAAGCCATGCTGAAATCAGTCAATACCGCCTCTCTGAATTTTTCAAATGACAGCTTTTCCGCATCGGTCAATGTGGCCTGGATTGATTCCATAAGGCAAAAATAGGAAGATTGACTTCATCCCGGTCTTCATTTAAAAGCAGGGCTGAGATTGTTAGAAAAAAAAAATAAGTGGCTGCAACCCATCTATGTGATATGGCATCTTTTATCTACTTTTGAACTCTCAAAAGAAAGTTTTTATGAGGAAATTCTCTCTTACTTTTTTCGCTTTTACACTGTTTTTGGGATTAAATGCCCAACAGCCGGTTCATTCGGCAAATGATGGTCATAATCATGGCTCCACTCCTGCTGTTACAACCACCCCTGCGGACAATGTGCTAAATCTGAAAGAAACTGAATATGATTTCGCCTCGATACAACAAGGTAAGCCGGTTTATCACATATTTGAAATTGTGAACACAGGTAAAATTGCCCTGACATTGGACGATGTTCATGCAAGTTGTGGATGTACTACTCCAGAATGGAGCCGTGACCCTATTGCACCGGGAGCTACTGCTAAAATAAAAGTTGGCTATAATGCAGCCGCTGAAGGCATTTTTGAAAAATCTATTACGATCACTTATAACTCAAACCAATCAAAGCAAATCAAGATCAAAGGCAATGTATGGAAGGTTCCTGATGGATCTGCCCCTGCCAACGCATCTGTGGATTTCTTAAAAAAACAAACCTTTTAAAATTTGTAAAACATGAAAAAGATCTTTTTAGTTGCTTCTGCTTTTTTGTTTAGCCTTGCAGTAATGGCACAGCCAAAAGCTGATGATGTTGCAAAATTCAACATGGAGAAACATGATTTTGGAAAAATCGTTGTTGGAACTCCCGTTACTTATGCATTTGAAATCAAGAATATCAGTGACAAACCCCTCGTTGTAGAAAACAGTTGGGCAAGTTGCGGATGTACAACTCCTGAAAAAATAATTGACCCAATAATGCCGG
The DNA here is from genome assembly GCA_046598205.1 of Chitinophagaceae bacterium. Taxonomy (GTDB): domain Bacteria; phylum Bacteroidota; class Bacteroidia; order Chitinophagales; family Chitinophagaceae; genus JJ008. Next base: position 2,424 of record JBKJIX010000131.1, on the reverse strand, counting down.
GTGCTACAGCAAAGTTGAAAGTACAATACAATGCTGCAGCAGCAACACCGTTTACTAAAGATGTGTATGTACAGTTTACCGGTATTGCACAACCTAAGACAGTACAAATTACCGGTGAAGTTCTTACTGCCGAAGCATATGAAGTATGGGTGAAAGAAAATAAAGACAAGGAAAAAAATAAAACAAGCAAGACAAAGCCAAATAATTAATTACAGCTTTTAACCGAGTATAGAATCCTTTCCGTATAATGCGGGAAGGATTTTTGTTTTAAGTACCCATGAATCCCATCACCGGGAAATACTGCTGACATTAAAAAATTGTGGAAAAAATTCCCGATGCTGTAAATAGGAATTTGTGGAAATGGGGAAAACAAGCAGTACCTCTTCTCCTTATTACTATTAATAAGCCAGCGGTTATTTTAAATTTTTATTTCGATTAGACTATTTCTTCACATTTCTAGCGGGGAAACCCAGATTGTCATACCTCCATCATTTTTTCAGGAACTCTGGCACGGATATTTATCATTATTTTTCAAAATTGATTGCCATGACAAATCCAAACAGTATTGTACAGCCAGAAGTACTTCAAGAAAACAAGATGACCATTAACTCATTCCTGAAACAATCGTATGATGGAGCAAAGCAACAATTAGAAAATGGTGTTTCATTTATACAGGATGGCGTTTCTTTCTTTAAAGAAGAGTTCTCGGTTTTTTATCATGAAACCGGTTTATGCCTTAACAAAATGGCACTTCCAGTCAATAATTTTATAAAAGATTTTACACAGATAGAAACAGAATTATTACAGGAAGTGAGTAAAGAATCGTCTCATTACTTATTAATGAACGGGGAAATGGTACCGGTAGAAACAGTACTATCAATGCCAATGGAAGAAAATCATTAATCTTTTGTATTCATATATTTAATGAAAGCAGTTGATTGCTGAACATATTTTATTATTGTAGCTTGAAACTCTTCGTTCTGTTTGGCTGGTCCATTTTGTGAAGTGAAATAGATGGTATAAAATTTATTCTTCCGGAAATTAAAGTCAGGGTCGGTCACATCTTTCTGGGAAATGATTATTGCAAACAATTTTGACTTGGTTTTCGATTCGTCATCGCCTGTTGTACCTGTTTTAGCATAATAGTAATAGGGTGATGTGTTTTTCAACATGGCTCCTAACCGGGCCGCTGTTCCATTAACCAACACCTGTTTCAATCCTTCAAAAACTTTTTCTCTAACCAGAGAAAGATAATTATTATAAGTAACGCCATTATCGGTATTAAAAGGAACGAAGGGGTTTTCTTTTGCATAAGGGTTCAACGTCAATGAATAATTCCGGTTCTGGCTAATCATTTTACCAAACGCATCCACCATTTTTATGGGTGGCACCATTACCTGGCTGCTGCCTTTTACATGTCCCCGGAAAGAAGACATAAATACTTCGTTGGGTTTTCCATTATCCATACCAGTCCCTTTCTGATCGAATAACCCATACTCCGGCAAAATGAAACCCGACTTCTTATACGACTCCCTGAACAACAGCGAATCATACGCTGATGAAAACTTGTCGGCACCCTTTCCAGTGCGGTAAGTATAAATTCCAAAATTATTTAATAACCCTACCGACACAAAAGAACTATCGGATCCAAAATTTGCTTTACCATTTATATAACCGGGCCAGTTTTCAAATCCATTGAGCCAATATTGTTTTCCATTGTAACTGAAATAAGGCCACCCGATAGCTATCGGGTGCAGGTTGGCTTGCGGATTTTGCGTAGCAAAATGCTGAGCCAGTAAATTCTGAAGACTTTGCCTGGAATAAGAGCCAAGCAACAACAAGTTGGAGTGATAATAATTATCGGAGTATCTCAAATAATCAACTACCGAAGCAATACGGCCATTATTTTTTTCAAAATCATACTCTGCAACTTTTTCACCCCCGAAGAATTCTTGCTTCTGTGAAAAACCTTCAGCGGCAAAAGCATCCCAATCCAATTTTAATTGCGAAGCAATAGCAGAAAATACAATCGGTTTTAAAGTAGAGCCAGGCCCCGGGTTCATCCTTAGTAAATTGATATTACCGATTTGTTTACGTAGCAATGACTGGGAAACAAATCCATTATCTCCTCTTATCAATTTATTAAAAGCGGTTTTATCATTAGGATCAGGACGGTTCATTTCTTTAATAAAATCTGTCATTGCCATTAGTCTTCCGTTGCCGTCGGCAATACAAATGCCATACTCCGCCCCTTTTTTATAGGCAGTATCGGGATTTATCATCCCCTTTATTTTAGCAGACAACGAATCCATCATAATTGCATCCAGGGAAACAAAAGCATTCTTTTTGATCTGCCCTTTTGCTGTGTATTCAGACGACACACTTTCTGAGAAATTTCTTGCCCAGATAAAATCATTACCCATC
>JBKJIX010000090.1:0-21961 GCA_046598205.1 Chitinophagaceae bacterium | reverse complement strand
CTAAGAAAACACAAAGTTCACAAAGAAAAATTCCTTTACTTTCAATACGTTGTGTTCTTCGTGAAAAACTTTGTGGGCTTTGTGCTCCTTGTTTATAGACTTTTGAGACAGTCTCTTGGGGTGAGGAATAAAAAAACAAACAGGCAACAGTGATTTTCTTAGCGCCGAAAATCCCTTGTGTTACCTGCTGTTTCAATCACCGGGTTTTAATTATAATTTGATGCCCACTGTTAAACTCACTACCCGGTGTTTATTTTTATCATCTGCACTGCTATTGCTGCCGCTTTGTAGTTTGGCTAATCCGTAACCATAACCTACGGACAATACTAATTTGGATAATTCAATGCCGGCAAGCCCATTTAACCCATAGTCAAATTTTTTGATGATGCCATACCCGGCACCTTCTTCATAATCAAAAGTGGAAGGATCATCATTGGAAAATTCAATATCATTTTCGCTGCTGAAAGATGCGCCGAGGAATTTTCCATTCACTTTGTTTTTACCTGCCACACCTATGGCAATGTATGGACCTGCTCCCGCAAAAAACTTGATGGGACCTGTTGGTGTTTTAAAAACAAAATTGGCCGGAATCTCTATATAATAAGGATTGCTGGTAGCCCTGTAAAAAGTAGCATCAGTTGTTTTACCCGATTGGGTTTTAGAACCCTTGCCGGTGAATAAAATGCCCGGCTGAAAAGAAATAAAAGGCAAAATTTTTACATTCATTAAAAGTCCGACCTGAAAACTGTTCAGCATCGTGGCTTCATCAATAGACCCATCATTGGTAGTGGTAACGTTGGCAAAATTTACTCCCCCTTTTAGTATTTGGGAATGTGCGGCAATGCTACCTGATAATAAAACGAAAAGAGCAATAATTTTAGTTTTCATACATCTATAGTTTGATTTATCCCTGTTTTGCAAAAGTCTTGCCAAAGATGCTATTGCTTGGTAATCAAACTGTCAGCAAATATCAACTACGAGCCTCCATACACTTTTATCACCGGTTCCCGCAGCACCGCCCCTTTATTACTACAATGAAAATAAATAACATCCGCAATGGCTTCGGGTGTTACCCATTTGCTGTAATCAGCCTTTGGCATCGCTGCCCTGTTTTGTGGTGTATCAATGGTAGATGGAACAACCACACTTGTTACTACATTGGCTCCTTTAGCTTCTTCATTCATCAGTTCGGCCAGCCGGAATATCAATGACTTGCCTAATCCATAGGCTACCATTCCTTTACTGTTCTTCATATCAGACCCCGGCCGGGAACCAACTAAAAAAATATGACCGCTGCCCTGCTTCATCATTTGCGTAAAAACAGGTCTTGCCACATTATAGGCGGTTTCAAAATTCAGCTGGTACTGTTTGGCAATATCGGCTGTGCTGGTGCTGATAATATTCCCCATTGCAAACCCACCAACGGTAAGAATTGCCACATCTATTGTGGTATGTTTTGCCACCATCAGGTTTACAAACTGCTGGGCCAGTTCCTCATGCATCAGGTCAACAATGGCTGTTTCAAAATTTCTTCCCCGTACATCAATGGCTACCGAATCATTGGGGATAATGGTGCCGGTAACATAATAATCCTCTGCCAGTAATTTTTTTATCACTGCCTGGCCAAGGTTTCCGGATGCTCCTGTTACAATTGCTGTTTTCATGTACTTGTGTTATTCAACGAATTTACATAAACAAATCAGGCTATTCTGTGGGGTGCATTTAAAATTGTCGCTGGCTGGTGTGAACACCAGCCAGGGCAGTCAGGATAATAAGCTGCTCCATAATTGCCGCCACATTTGGCTAAGCCTGTTCCCCCTTGCGGCCCTTATATAAATGGAGGTTTTATTCTGTGGGTAGAACTAAATAAAGGGCATCTCTAAAAAAATAAATACTTTCAAACTCTGCATTGAAGTAATGAAACATCATATCTCCATCGTGCCGGGGAAAATATTTTCTGCCAGTTCTAATTACAACAATTGTATCCGCATCAGCTTTGGCAAACCATGGGATGATGAGGCCGGTTATGGATTGATGATGCCGGGAAAGATTATTAAAAAGATGATGTAATAAAGACTTCAATACGCTGATAACTCCGCAGGAGCGAAATGTCAGTAGAAAAAATACAAGTGACTTGACGGAGCCCCATCGGGGCGATATGTTTTAACATGTCGCTCCTACGGAGCTTATTGTACATTATTAAACTTTACTACTGACATTACTTCCCTACGGGACTGAAAGAATAAAGACTTATACTTCCTTCTTTTTTCTGTAATAGAAATAAAAAGGGATCCCTAACACTACTATTAATATGCCCAGCAGGGAATTAACAACCGGCTGCCGGTCGTTCAGATAGTTGGTAACATCATTATACACGGTAATAACAAGAAAGGCTGCTGTAAAAATGATAAACAATAATGTTACAAAAGGGTGCATCCATATTTTATACGGCCGCTCTGCATCGGGCATTTTTTTGCGGAGCATAAAAATACCAACCGCACCCATACCGTAGGCAATCCAGCTGATGAATACCATCATATCAGCCAGCATATCAAATGAACCCGAAATAATTAAGACAGAAATCCAGGCACCATGCAGCCACAGTGCATTGCCCGGTGTTTGAAACCGCTTATGTTCTTTACCAGCCCAGGGAAGAAACACTTTATCTTTTCCCATGGCATAGGTAACTCTTGTTGTTGCCATAATGTTGCCATTAATAGCACCCAGTGTGCAAATAACAATCATGGCAGCTACGATAGCTTCTCCATTATTACCGAAGACAACAGCCATTGCATCTGAAGCTACTAAAGATGAGGCTGCAATTTTTTCTACCGGCAATACATACAGGTATGCCTGGTTAACTAATACATAAACGATGATACAGGTAATTACTCCTGTAAATAAACTTTTAGGAATGTTTCGTTGGGGTTGTTTTATTTCACCGGCTATAAAAGTTATATTGATCCAGCCATCATAGGCAAAGAAAGCTCCTGTTAACGCTGCAATAATTCCGGCTAATAATGCACCGCCCTGTTTTGGATTTTCTGCATGGAAAAAGTTTTCAACTGACCCATTGCCAAAAAAGAAAATGCCAATTACCAATGCGGCAATGACTCCTATTTTAACAATGGTAGAAATAAGCTGGAATGAACTGCCTGCTTTTACGCTGCAGACATTTAGCCAGGTAAGACCTGCAACAATTGTTATCGCCAACGATTTTACTCCAAAATTCTCCAATGGATGCAGGTCACCGATAAATGGTAAATGCCAGATAACGGTTTGCTCTGTGACAGCATCAAACCGTGGCAGGTGCAAAAAATAATCGGCGTACTGTGCACAAACAAATGCAATAGCTGCAACAGCGGCTGTGTTCATAACCGAGAAAGCGGCCCACCCGTACAGGTAGGCAACAAAATCACCAAACATCTTTCGGAAGTACACATACATGCCCCCAGTTTCTGGCATCATAGCGCCAAGCTCTGCATATATCAATGCCCCAAATAAAGAAAACAGGCCAGCAATAATCCATACCACCGTTAACCAAATGGGAGAACCTAACTGCCCCGCCATACTGGCCGGTTTCATAAACACACCAGAGCCGATGATACTGCCCACGATAATCGCTGTAGCAGACCAGTAGCCAATTTTTTTTGAAAGAGATGATGCGCTGGACATAATGGAAAAGGAAGATAAGGAAAAAAGAAGTACGAGGTAGGAAGTCAGAAGGAGGACGGCGTGAAATTATAAGAGGCTTATTGTATGCGGCAATGTATTTGCTTATCTGCCTTAATGTGGCCTGGAAATAAAAATTCCCGCCTCTTTCAGAAACGGGAACTGTATTTATCTTGTGCCTTGTATATTTACTTATACATATCCTCTTTCAACCCCTTCACCCTGTCATCAGCCAGATACTCATCAAAGGTCATCAACCGGTCAATGATACCTTTCGGAGTTAATTCGATAATACGGTTTGCAACAGTCTGCATAAACGTATGGTCATGGCTCGTTAATAAAACGATGCCTTTATATTCAGTACACTGCTCGTTAAAGCTCTGGATACTTTCCAGATCAAGGTGGTTGGTAGGCTGATCCAGCAAAATCACATTGGGACTTTGCAGCATCATCTTACTTAACATACAACGAACTTTCTCTCCGCCACTCAGTACATTGGTAAACTTTAGTACATCATCTCCGCTGAATAACATTTTACCGAGGAAACCTCGCAGGAATGGTTCATCCACGTCTTTCACATGATCCGGTACGTATTGACGTAGCCAGTCCATCAGGTTATCCTTACCATTAAAAAACTGGTTATTCTCCTGCGGCAGGTAGGCATGAGTAACAGTAGTACCCCATTCGTAAGAACCACTATCAGCCATTGTTTCTGCTGTAACAATATTGAAGAAACTGGTAACCGCTAACGGGTCACGGCTGAGCAAGGCAATTTTATCACCTTTATTAACCGTGAAGGTTACGTCTTTAAATAATACACGACCATCAACCGACTTGGTCAATTTCTCTATATTCAAAATCTGGTTGCCTACTTCCCGCAATGGTTGAAAAATAATACCAGGATATTTTCTGTAACTCGGTTCTATTTCTTCAATGGACAATTTTTCCAATGCTTTCTTTCTCGATGTTGCCTGTTTACTTTTTGATGCATTGGCACTGAAACGGGCAATGAAGTCAATCAATGCCTGGCGTTTCTCTTCTGTTTTCTTATTCTTATCATTTACCTGGCGGGCCATCAGTTGTGATGATTCGTACCAGAAAGTATAGTTACCGGTAAAGATTTTTACTTTTTGCCTGTCCACATCTGCCACATGGGTACACACGGCATCAAGGAAGTGACGGTCGTGGCTTACTACCAATACAATATTTTCATAATCGGCTAAGAAATTTTCCAACCAACCAATGGTTTCAATATCCAAACCGTTCGTAGGCTCATCCAATAATAAAATATCAGGGTTGCCAAATATGGCCTGCGCCAGCAGCACCCTTACTTTTAAATTAGAAGGAATGTCTTTCATCAAGGATTGATGAAATTCTTCTGTTACTCCCAGCTCACTTAATAAAGTAGCCGCATCACTGTCGGCAGTGTAACCACCCATTTCGCCAAACTCACCTTCCAGTTCGCCGGCCCTCATTCCATCTTCTTCAGTAAAATCAGCCAAGGCATAAATGCTTTCTCTTTCTTTGGCAATAGCCCAAAGTTTGGTATGCCCCATCATCACCGTATTCAACACCGTTACTTCGTCAAACTCAAACTGGTTTTGTTTTAAGATCGCCATCCTTTCGCCGGGGGTAATAGTTATCGTTCCTTTATTCGGTTCAATCTCTCCGCTAAGAATTTTCAAGAATGTACTTTTACCGGCACCGTTGGCACCAATCACCCCATAGCAATTGCCTTTGATGAAATTGAGGTTCACTTCTTCAAACAATACCCGTTTGCCATAGGCGAGTTTCAGGTCTTTTACACTGATCATTTAATATTAATTTTAAGGCGGCAAAGGTAGGCTAAAACAGGGAGCGGCTGAAACCGGATGCAAGAAATTTGCATCGGCAGCGTTATACACAAGCATCAGTAGCTAAATCATTGACAAGCACCTTCTTTATCCTTTTATGCGTATAAAACTTTACTTCTGTTTCCTCTTTATTGTGGTATCTCTTCATGGATGGACACAATCTGCATCTTCAGTACATGTCCATTTTGCGTTCGATAAATGGGAATTAACCGCCTCTTCCAAAGCAACGCTGGACAGTCTTACCGACTCACTCGATATGGCGGACCGCATTGAACTGCACGGCCATTGTGATGCCATTGGTGAAAATGCTTATAATGACCAACTTTCGGCAAAAAGGGTACAAGCCGTAAACAAATACCTCCAGAGCATCGGCTGGCAGCAGCAAGAAATTAAAGTGGTGCAGGCACACGGCGAAAATATACCGTTAAATAAAAATCTTTCGCCGGAAGAACGAAGCCTGAACCGGCGGGTGGAGATAAAAATCATCAGCAACCAAAACAAACAAGTTGTTCGTTTAAAAGAAAAAATAGCAGACAGGAATACGACAGCGGGAACAAATATTACTTTACGAAATATCAATTTCGAGGGGGGAAGGCATAAGTTTCTTCCCGAATCATTACCCATTCTTGAAGAACTGTTAGATGCCATGACTGCATTACCTAAACTTGTGATAGAAGTACAAGGACATATTTGTTGTCAATCCACTACCACTGATGCCTATGATATAGACTCCCGGAGTAATAATCTTTCCTGGGAAAGGGCTAGGGCCGTACATGATTATTTATTAAGAAAGGGGATAGATTCAAAACGTGTAACATACAAGGGTTTTGCGCATATCAGACCCCTATTTCCATTTCCGGAAAAAAATGAAGATGAAATGAGAGCCAACCGCCGGGTAGAAATAAAAATAATAAGCAAGTAATTAAAAAGTCCCGTCTCTACTTCGACAAGCTCAGTATGAAACGGGACTTTGATTATGATTAGTTTATTCACTAACGGACATGCACCCTGCCATCGGCAAGTTTACTGCCATTCGCATCACCCACTACCACATAATAGATACCTCTGCTGGCTCTTTCCATGTTGATGTTAAGCAATGTGTAAGGACCCGCAATAGTAAACTCACGGTTATAAACCAATGCGCCTTTTGAATCAAAAATGGCAATCTTTCTTTTGGTGCTGGTGCCGGCACTGTTAAAATAAGAAACGGTAAATCTTCCGTCATTAGGACTTGGGAAAATAAACAGGTTGCTGCTGGCGGATGCATCTATTGTTACAATAGACGATTGGCTGGAACATGCTACAGAAGGACTAGTAAATGTTTCCTGTATTTGTACCTGATAAGTACCGGTGTGTTCCACATTTACAACATAACTATTACCAGAAATAGCTGGTACTGCCGGAGCCCCATTGTACAACCATGTAGTGGTTAAGGTACCACCTGTTGATGCACTTGGTACTGCTGTAAGTGTAGTAGTCTGTCCGGGCAACAAGCTAGTTCTTGGTGCTGCGGTCAATGTTACAGAAGGTAATTGCCGTACTGTTAACAAAGCTCCATTTGAAGTGGTTGGTGCTGTACATGATGTGTTTGATAACTGAATCCGGTAACGGTTATTATTAAGTGATGTGTTAGCTCCTATAATAGCCAATGTAGCAGTAGTTGTCCCGGAATAGAATCCTCCGTTAGAGATATTGTTGTATGTATTTCCTCCATCAGTACTTAACTGCCATTGGTAAACTATGGTTTGCGTACTGTTACCTGCTACTGTAAAACTGGTACTACTTCCAGAACATATGACTACAGCAGCCGGTTGAGCAGATATAGTTACGGGACTGATCGCAGTAAGTAAAGCAGCAGTTGAAGTAGCAGATGTTGCACAGGCAGAAGTTATAACAACACGGTATTGATTTCCGTTCATCACTGCTGTAACACCAGTAGCCGTATAAGAAACTAATGTAGCTCCGCTAATATCAGTAAATGGTCCGCCACCTGTACTTACCTGCCATTGATACGTTGCCGCATTAGCAGCGGTAACTGTAAATGTAGCATTACCGCCAACACATACTGTTTGTACAGCAGGTGGAGTAGTTACAGAAGGATTTATTGCTGCGTTAATGACAAATGAAATATTTCTTGTTTTTACGGTTGTTCCTGTTGCAGTTCCAGTTACTGTTACTGTGTAGGTACCTGCAGCCAGTGTATTTGTTCCGTTAAGTGTAACTGTTGCACTACTACCGGGTGCAACAGGATTGGGAGAAAAAGTAACAGTTGTTCCAGCCGGGTTGCCTGAAGAACTAAGTGTAATGGGATTGGCAAACCCACAAGGAGTAAGTGTTCCTATAGAAGCAGTCATGCTTGCAGGAACAATGCAAGGAGAAGCAATCGGTGCAGGTGAATTAAAATCATAGCCCGGAACAATGCTGAAGTTAGCATTAGAAATATCGAAGAATATATTGCCAACTGCTTCCACTCTTATTCTTGCTGTGGAAGTATTTAAACATGGTAGGGTTACCAGTTGTGTACCATCATTTGGTGTGCTGGCAATAAGTTCGATTGGATAAGTAAGCCCTCCATCTGTTGACAAAGTCAATCTCACATTAGAAGTATTGATTGGAGCTACATCTGTACCTGCCACATCCCATGTTACTGTTTGTGCTGTACCGCCTGTAAACACTTCTCCACCGTTGGGCGCCGATAATGTAAACGGAGTAGACCCAACAACATTTATCTGGAAAGGAATTGTAAAACCAGTCTGGCAACCTTCGCCGCCGGTAACAACACCCCCGCCACCGGCCCTGTTATCCCGGACTGTCAGACGAAATTTCATTGCTCGGGGAACGGCTGGTAATGTTTCCCCTTTTAAACCTCCCATTGTACTGGTGGGATTATTCGGATACCCTGCTAATATTACAGACATGTCAGGAAAAGTTCTGCTGCCAGTTGTTTTTGGCGGACGGGATTTAAAAAGAGGAGCCGTTGCACTGTTGGCACCACTATTCCAGGCTCCTGCCGTGCCAAGATCCCACTCTTCCCAGCAATAGGTTAATGCATCTCCGTTTGCGTCAGTAGCAGAACTTGTTAGGGTAAATGGAGTACGTATAGGAATACTAACACCATTGTTGTTCATAGCAGTAATAACAGGAAGTATGTTCCCATTAGAAGTAATTACAGCACAGGAATTGCCTGATCCGGCTGCATTTATTCCTATTTCATCAAAACTAACTGCATGGAAAAAAGGGTCACTGTGTGGTTGGGTGTTATCAGAACCGCAAATACCTGCGTAGCTCATTATAGTGGTGCCGGCACCAACTTCATAGGCCGTAGAGGCATTTCTGTTGCCACCTCCGCAACTACCTGTAGAACTATTAAAAGTGTGATTGCCTGAAAACTGGTGTCCCAATTCATGAGCTACATAATCAATGTCGAAATCATCGCCTATAGGACTTGAACTACCTGTTACACCTCTTGCCTTCTGCCCTCCCAAACAAATCACTCCCAGGCCGGCAATTCCACCACCACCAGTGCTAAATACATGACCCACATCATAATTGGCCGCACCAATTACATTGTCAACATTGGTTTGGTTTTGACTAAGCATTGCACCACCACTGTTATTAGAATATGGATCGGTTGCCCCATCAAGGTAAATAAGTAAATCATTATTCGCTACAAGCACCATCCTTATAGCAGTTTCTTTTTCAAAAACGCCGCTTACACGGTTTACAGAAGTAAGCATGGCAGCGGCTACTGTGGGTACTGTGGGATTAACACCAGCTACCGCAACAGCATATTCACCTGTACAGGCTAATGCAAGCCGGTAAGTATAAAGTTGGGTGCCACGGCAAGGACCGGCTGCAACAACTTCAGAACGATTTAAGCCTTCAATTCCTTCCGTTTCGCATTTAAAGTTTTTATTGTGAGGGTTATCTTTTGTATAATAACTAATGTAGTTATTGACATCATACCTCGCATAAGGATCAATAAAAACCCTTCCGTTTGCGGCTGATAATATTTGAGCATGAAATCCGAAATACGGACTATAATCAAACCGGATAGTGGCATAAGGGTCGTCAATTCCCTGACCTGCAAATGTCCTCATCTCCGGAAACTTTGCTGCAAGACCTGGTTCCATCAAACTGCTCTCCCACACATGAAATCTTGCCAGTTTGCCATCAGGCATTGGAAGTGAAATAACTGGTGCCTGACTACGGTTGTACATTACTATATTTTCAGAGGGTAATGACCATAACAAATTCTTCAGATCATTCACATTGGCAGCAGTTGTTCTGAATTTTTCAGGAACAATAAGCCGTTGGCCGGTTGTGGGTAATATTTTGTTTTCTCCTTTGTCAATGAAAAAATTATTTTGCGCAGAAACGGATAAGATAATTGTAAAAAAAGCAAGGACCGTAAGACTGAGTTTGTAAATTTTTTGCATAAAAATTATTTAGTAAAACATAATCATTAAAAGCAGAAATTATATCACTTTTAAAGTAATCAGAGTCCTTAAAATGGCAACTAAATTAAGGATATTTCGTTTGCCGTCAACCGTAGTTTTTCACCAAGGCAAAGAAAAATCCCGCCTCTTTGTAGAAACGGGATTTTCCTTTTATTCGTTGCCCTTTAAAAAAGGCTGTCGTATTAATATCCACCCATGCCGCCCATATCAGGTGCGCCATGAGAATGTGGTTCTTCTTTCTTTGGTTTGTCGGCTACCACACATTCTGTAGTCAACAACATACCAGCGATAGAAGCTGCATTTTCCAACGCAATACGGGTAACTTTTGTAGGATCAATTACACCGGCTTTCAACAGGTTTTCGTACACCTCTGTTCTTGCATTGAAACCATAATCAGCTTTTCCTTCTTTCACTTTCTGTACAACAATAGAACCTTCGATACCTGCATTTTCCACAATCTGGCGAAGCGGCTCTTCTAATGCACGGCGAACGATAAGCATTCCTGTTTGCTCATCTTCCAGTTGTCCTCTCACTTTTACATCTAAGCTTTCGATAGCACGGATGTAAGCGATACCGCCACCTGGCACAATACCTTCTTCTACCGCAGCCCTTGTTGCATGTAATGCATCGTCAACACGGTCTTTCTTTTCCTTCATTTCCATTTCTGTTGCTGCACCAATATATAATACAGCTACACCACCAGCCAATTTAGCAAGGCGTTCCTGTAATTTTTCTTTATCGTAGTCAGAAGTGGTATTCTCTACCTGTGCTTTGATCTGGTTTACACGGGCAGTGATGTCAACTTTTTTACCTTTGCCACCAACGATTGTTGTATTGTCTTTATCAATGGTAATAGAAGAAGCTTGTCCTAAAGAAGTAAGGTCTGCACCCTCTAATTTATGACCGAGTTCTTCGCTGATAACAGTTCCTGCTGTCAGGATAGCAATGTCAGTCAGCATTTCTTTTCTTCTGTCGCCAAAGCCGGGAGCTTTAACGGCTGCTACTTTAATAGTGCCACGCAGTTTATTAACTACTAACGTTGCCAGTGCTTCACCTTCCAGGTCTTCGGCAATGATTACTAATGGACGTCCGCTTTGTGCTACTTTCTCCAGGATATGAAGAATGTCTTTCATCGCAGAAATCTTCTTGTCATATATTAAAATGTACGGATTTTGCAATTCTACTTCCATCTTTTCGCTGTTGGTAACGAAATAAGGAGAGATATATCCACGGTCAAACTGCATACCTTCTACTACATCAACTGTTGTATCGGTACCTTTTGCTTCTTCTACAGTAATAACACCTTCTTTACCAACTTTTGCAAATGCTTCTGCAATCAGCTTACCAATTGTTTCATCATTGTTAGCAGAGATCGTTGCTACCTGCTGAATTTTTTTACTGTCATTACCAACTGTCTGGCTCTGAGCTTTCAGGTTTTCTACCACCAGGCTTACTGCTTTTTCAATTCCTCTTTTCAAATCCATAGGGTTAGCGCCGGCAGCTACCATTTTCAATCCTTCGCTAATGATTGACTGAGCCAGTACAGTAGCCGTAGTAGTTCCATCACCAGCAATATCTGCGGTTTTAGAAGCTACTTCTTTTACCATCTGGGCACCCATATTCTCAATAGGATCATCCAGTTCGATTTCTTTTGCTACTGTTACCCCATCCTTAGTAATAGTAGGAGCCCCGAATTTTCTTTCAATAACCACATTGCGGCCCTTTGGACCCAGTGTTACTTTTACAGCGTTGGACAGAATGTCAACACCTTTTTTCATTCTATTTCTTGCTTCAATGTCGAAGAAGAGTTGTTTTGCCATTGTATTTGATTTTTGAAATGTTTAAATTAAATAGTTACGAGTTGTGAGCTTTGAGTTTCGAGACTTATAGTTCCATATTGATTTTAAGTCTCGCAGCTCGTAGCTAATAGCTCGAAGCTGTTCTTACACTATCGCCAGAATATCCGACTCTCTCATTATAAGATACTCCTCACCTTCAATCTGGATTTCTGTTCCAGCATACTTACCATATAATACAGTATTACCGGCTTTTACAGTTACGGGTTCATCCTTTTTACCAGGACCAGCGGCGATTACGACGCCACGTTGAGGTTTTTCTTTAGCGGTGTCGGGGATGATGATGCCACCGGCTGTTTTTTCTTCAGCGGCCGCTGCTTTTACAATTACCCTGTCATGTAGTGGGGTAACATTGACTTTTTTAGCCATAGTTGTATCGATTTTAGTTTTTTTGAAAATTAGTATCCCAAAAGGATTTGGGACGGCAAAGGTACTGGAAATACCATGCCATTGGCTGATAATATGTAAAATTAGCAGTCCCTTAATCCAAATGTGCAGAATAGGTGGAGGTTTTGCAATTTTTTCCGGACAAAATGCCAATTTTTCATTTTATAATAATATCAAAATACGATAACTGGCAGAGAAGTGATTAGAAAATTGTTTTGAAGTAATGAAAAGCGGGGTTAGAAAATGTATTGGATAAGTGTATCTATTTATTACAGGCATCGGTTGAAATTCTCTTACCTTCGCTTCATAAATACAGTTCTTAGAAGCATGATAAGCAGAAGAAATATCCGGGTAAAAGTAATGCAGACCATTTACACAGTAACTACACTGGAAACAGACGTGAAGCCCGGCGAGCCGCAAAAAATTCTACAACAACATTTTGACCAGACCCGTTCCTTATTTGTCTATCTCACCTGGTTTCTGACAGAAGTAAGCCGCTACGCAGAGGCCGATGCCCACCAAAAAGCTTCTAAACATTTACCTTCTGAAAAAGATCTGAACGTTAATATAAAGATTGCCGGCAATGAAATATTATGGAAAATGCTGGATGACCCGACATTGAAAGAACAGTTTGCCATTGTAAAACCGGCATTAAACTCAGATAAAGACCTGCTCCGCAAAATTTACCTGCAACTGGCAGAAACCCCCGAGTACAAAACCTATGCGGCACAACCAGGACGAGAAAAAACAGAAGAGAAAAAGATTATTGAATTCATCCTGAACGACCTGCTGCTTGCCAACGAAGTTTTTGTATCACATATTGAAGAAACTTATTCTAACTGGGATGATGATGGCGAAATGATTGTGCAATTGCTGGTAGGATATATACAAAAGCCCGGCAGTATTGCATTCAAACAACTGATGAGTGCTGATAAAGAAGAATTTGCCAGGGGTTTGTTGCAAACTGTACTGGAAAAGAGTGAACACCTGCAAAGCCTCATTACACCAAAATTGAAAAACTGGGACCCTGAAAGGATTGCCTTGCTGGATATGATATTGATGAAAATGGGAGTATCCGAGTTTCTCTATTTTGAAACGATACCACCTAAAGTAACTATTAACGAGTATATAGACCTTGCAAAAGAATACAGCACTTTGCAAAGCGGCCAGTTTGTAAACGGCATTCTTGATAATATTCATAAAGAACTGGTACAGCAGGGTAAAATGCAGAAAGTGGACTATAAGAAGGCTTAACAGCACCCTTCTCTCATTGCATACTGAAGATTTTGAATGTTCAGGACTGGCAGGTTTTCTCTACATTTGCTTCCCGCTATAAACCGGGTATTCATTTCAAAAATCTGGAAAATGAAACAAATAGTTTTAATCCTCTTCGCTGCCATCAGCTTTATGGCCTGCAAAAGCAGCGATAAAAAAGCAGTTGGTAGTGAAATAGCAAAAAACAGTATTGATGCAGAAAACATTACTTCAATCAATCCTCCAGACACAGCAAATTTTACCACTATCCAATGGCTTGACTCCACTTACCTCGATCTTGGTAAACAGAAAGAAGGGAAAGAAATTGAAATAAGTTTTCGTTTCAAAAATACAGGCAACAAAAATCTTGTTATTGAAACCGTAAATGCACAATGTGGCTGTACTGTACCTGAAAAACCAGAGAAACCTTTTACCCCAGGTGAAGAAGGAGTAATAAAAGCAAAATACAATGGCAGCGGACACGGTGAAACCAGGAAACAGGTGTATATAAAAGCTAATATTAAACCTTATGGGGCTGATACACTTACGTTCAGAGCACAATTGGAAAAATAAAAATCAACAATAGATTTATTACTACGACAAAAAAACCAACATGAAATTAACAATCTCTTATATCACTGCCAGTTTAGTCCTCGTATTTTTTTCTGCCTGCACCCCACCAGCCGGTGCGGATGGAAAAGCCGCTTCAGGCGGTATGGGTGGCACTATCCAGTTTATTTTTCTTGGAATGATGATACTGGTGTTCTGGATGTTCTTCATTCGTCCCCAGGCTAAAAAAGCCAAAACCCAGAAGCTATTTATTGAGAACATGGGTAAAGGTGACAAGATTGTAACTATCGCCGGTATTCATGGCACAATCAACAAAGTAAATGAAGATGGAACTCTGAATATTGAAGTAAGCCCGGGCAGCTACCTGAAGATTGAAAAAAGTGCTATCAGCATGGATTGGACAGCTGCATTAAACAGACCAGCACCAGCAGTAACAGGCAAAAAGTAAAGAACAAATGCTTAATCCCAAATTCCATTTGTAAGTTTATAATTGGGATTTGGGATTTTTTTTGAATTTTAAGCAGTGCGTTGCATATGATAAAAATCGGCCTCACCGGTGGTATTGGCAGTGGCAAAACAACAGTGGCCAAAATATTTGAAACACTGGGTATACCTGTTTACTATGCAGATGACAGGACTAAACACCTGATGAATACTGATGAAGCATTAAAAGCATCTATTATCCAGCACTTCGGAAATGATGCTTATAAAAACGGTGAACTTGACAGAAAATATCTTGCCGGCATTGTTTTTAGTAATAAAGAAAAATTAGAGTTACTCAATTCCCTTACCCACCCAATTACTATCCTTGATGCAGATGAATGGATGAAACAACAAACCACCGCCTACACCATTAAAGAAGCTGCTTTGCTATTTGAAAGTGGCGCAGCCGAACAATTGGATTATATAATTGGGGTGTATGCCCCGCAACATATCAGGGTAGAACGGGTGGTGAAACGGGATAAACTTCCCGTGGAAGATGTAATGAAACGAATCAGCCGGCAGATTGATGAAGAAATGAAAATGAAGCTCTGCGATTTTATTATTAAAAATAACGACCAGCAACTGGTAATACCACAAGTATTAGAATTGCACAAAAGGTTTTTGGAAGAAAGCAAGTAGCCAGCCTCCCTTCTTTACCAGGAAATTATTATATTTAGATACCTAAACATATTGAAATGAAATTTTTGTTAATCCCCGTTGTCGTTTTAGTACTGGCATCCTGTAAAGAGAAAAAAGCTGCTGCTGATTCCGATAAAATTATTACTGAAGAAAAAACCCAACCTTCCGTTGAGACTGAAAAGAACACATCAATAGTGGGCAAATGGGTTCTATCTGATGCAAATAATACGGAAATGAGTGAGGATGATAAAAAAGAGCTTATCGGGCAGGCAAGCGTAGAATTTGCTGCTGATGGTAAATATATGTCTCATGCTAAAGAGGAAGGTGAGACAGGCACTTACACTTACAATGAAAAAACAAGAGTACTCACAACAACTACCAACGAAAAATCATTGGAGGAAAAGGTGACAGCTGAAGTTGACGGTGATAAATTAACAGTAACTCATGAAAAACAAAAAGGCGCAATGATTTTTAAACGGGTTACTGAATAGCATTTACTATTTCAATTTTGCCAATGCTGCTTTAATCCTCTTCCATCCTTCCTCAATCTTTTCCATACTGTTGGCAAAAGAAAAACGGACACATTTTGGCTCGCCGAATGCATCACCCATTACTGACGAAACATAAGCAGTGTTTAAAAGATACATACAGAGGTCATTTGCATTTGCAATAACAGATTCTCCATCTTTCTTTCCGTAATAAGCACTTACATCAGGAAAAATATAAAAAGCACCTTTCGGTTCGCTGCAAATAACACCCGGAATATCTTTTACTATTTCCATCACCCTGGCCCTTCTCCTAGCAAACTCTTTTGTCATTTCCATTGATGGCCGAAGGTCCGTAGTCAATGCAGTAACAGCCGCTTTTTGTGCAATGGAATTAGGCCCACTGGTAAATTGCCCTTGTACTTTTTCACAGGCTTTTGCTACTTCTGCATTTGCAGCTATGTAACCAAGTCTCCAGCCTGTCATGGCAAAGCCTTTACTTAACCCATTCACAATTATTACCCGGTCTTTTATTGCTGAAAACTGTGCAATGCTCTCATGCTTGCCAACGAAATTGATATACTCATAAATTTCGTCAGACATAATATAGACCGCAGGATACTTTTTCAGCACTTCAACAAATGCGGATAGTTCTTCCTTACTATATACAGCACCACTTGGATTACAGGGCGATGAAAACAAAAGCATTTTTGTTTTGGCAGTAATAGCAGCTTCTAATTGTTTAGCAGTTATCTTAAATCCATGCTCCGTTGTGCTTTGCACCTGTACCACTTTTCCTCTGGCAATTTTTACCAGTTCACTATATGTAACCCAGAATGGAGTTGGAATAATTACTTCATCATCATCGTCTATCAATGCCAGCATAACATTGGCCAAACTTTGCTTGGCCCCGGTTGATGTAACAATGTTCTCGGGTTTATAATCAAGGTTATTATCTCTTTTCAATTTTGTACAAACAGCTTCCCTTAAATCTAAAAAGCCCGGAACAGGTGTATAATGGCTCCAGTTATCATGAATAGCTTTGATAGCTGCTTCTTTAATGTGATCAGGCGTATCAAAATCTGGTTCTCCTAAACTAAGGTCAATCACATCAACACCTTTGGCTCTGAGCTCACGGCCAAGTTTGGCCATTTTCAATGTTTCGGGTTCGTTGAATCGCTGCAAGAAAGATGATAACTGCATGTAAGTTGGTTTTTAAAACAGGTTAATAAAAGATAGCAAGCAAGCAGTCGTTTTAAAGTGCCCGAAGATAAAACATTAACCTATTCATTCGGCATAGTTGAATAAAATGCGGGAGAAGTCTGGTTTATTTTTCCTAACTCTTGTTCGTTCATATTCATAAATAATACGGCCAAGATTTTTCATAAAAGGGAACCCTACCGAATCATAATCATATTTGTCATCCTTGAAAATACCATCACTGTTGCAATACACAACAGCACTCAGCATAAATTCAATATTGTTTTTGAGGTCGGCTATATAAGCAGCATCAATAAGAAAACCATAAGCATCTCCTACTTTATTAAAGATGCGGATATGGGGTACAGTTTTACCGGGTTCTGAACCATAAAAAAGGAATTTGACATATGTATCCCAATATTCCGGAGAATGATACACCGGACTCTTTGATTCTTGTGGCATCATAGACATATAACGATGCAGAAAATTGTAATCTTCTTTAGCGAGATTGAATTGTTGCTCTTTTGGAAATGAGCCTGGAAATAATATGCTTCTTACAATGCTATGCAGATCATTCAGTGGCAACAAGTTTTTTTTTGAAAAATCAAATGGCTCATTCACTAATTTATCCGACTGTATGTATGCTTTGCCTAGTTTGGTATTTCTTTCATAATAAAGCATTGTGCTTTTTTCCGCAGGCTTACGGTAAAGCAGTTTTCCAGTTGAATCAAAAAATGCTACAGGGTTGGTATGCCTGTTTTGTTCTTCTGTTAATGAAACACTGAGCCGGTGGATAATCTGTACGTTGGTATATCCCATTTTATGTAAACTCTTATTGATATATTCCTGCCCTAAAAATTCATAAAGCCGGTTAAATGCATCATTATCGCTGACCAATAATATTTTCTTGATATAATGAGCAATGGTAGGTCTTCCATCGGCAGCAGAAGGATCATTATTCACAACAGTTTGACCTCCTCCTGCTGATTCAGTTATCATAGTTGTATTCCTGTTCAATCCCGAAATTTTTAATTCATTCAATTTTTGTAACGCCAGTATGGCAATAGGCAATTTAACAGTAGAAGCGGGATAGAAATAATTACTGCTGTTGAGATTAAATGTGTGATTGGTAAATTTTATTTTAGCCTTTTCTTTTTTACCCCGGTCAATCTGTGTATAAATTATTTGTATTCCCAGTTCATCTTTCTTAGAAAGAATATCATTAAAAAAACCGGGATATTTTGCCAACAGATTGTTTAGGAACGAATCCTTTAAGTTAGCTGTTTGGAAGTTGAAGGCTGGTCTATTCACAATAGATGAATTAATAAATGCTTGATTCGTTTGCTTTGAATTTATACAGCCGGCTGTAGCAATCAGGGCAATAAGAGCTACAAATGCATTCTTAAAATGAAAGGCTATTTTCATCCGATTAAATTAGCAAGAAAAATTGATGAATGAAGATGAAGAAAGTTCCTCAAAGTTCAACCTCGTTACAACCTTTTGAAATAATTATCGCAGGGGATAAAGGAAAAGTTGATAAACGGCCTTGTGATTTTACAACAATTATCTTTTCCCCCGGCCAACTTGTTTTTAAACCTAAAGCTTTGAAATACAATTGAAAAAGGCCCATTCTGCCGGGTCGAAATTGGCCAAAACCGGCCGATAAAATTATAGTTGAAACCCCTATCTTTGCACCTCTTTAAAAATTCCCTTAACAGCCTTTCCCTGTGCTTGTAACCACGGTGAGCAAGTATAGTGTGAAAGAAAACATGTAAAACGATCATTGTATGCAACTGAAAGGTTTGGTTCGCTTTTTTACTATTCTCCTGATTGTTTATTCTCTCTATCAACTGTCTTTTACTTTTTTCGTAAGAAATCATGAAAAGAAGATGGAGGCTAAAGCCAGGACTTATGTAAAAAACAGTTACAAAAGTGCTGCCGAAAAATATCCGAACAATAAAGATTCGCAAGCCATTTATCAGGAATCATTAGACAAAGCTTACCAGGAAAGGCTGAAGCGTTTATTGGACAGCACCAAAGATGTAACTGTTACCTATGGTATCAACGGTGCCGTTAGTTACCAGAAAGCAAAAGAAGAAGAACTAAATCTTGGTCTTGACCTACAGGGAGGTATGAACGTAACCCTGGAAGTGGAGATGTCTGGTTTACTGAAATCATTGGCTAATAATTCCAAAGACCCTAATTTTTTATCCGCTATACAAAACGCTGATAAACGTAAGGCCAACAGCGATGCCAATTTCATTACCCTGTTCATTGAAGAATACAGAAAGCTGGAACCAACCAGGCCACTGGCTTCGTTGTTTACCAGTGCAAGTGCTGATAAGATTAATGTTAAGTCAACGGATAGTGAGGTAGAAACCTATATCCGTAATGAGTCTTCAACGGCTTTTGAAACTACATTTGACAGGTTGACCAACCGTATTGACCAGTTTGGTGTGGCACAGCCAAACATTACAAAAAATCCTTCTAAAGCAATCATTAATGTAGAATTGCCGGGTGTAAAAGATAAAGAGAGAGTAAGAAATTATTTGCAGAGTACTGCCAACTTGCAGTTCTGGGAATTATATACACTGGCAGATCCCAACTATTCAGCTGGCTGGCAAAAAACAATTGAAACCTTTAATATAAAGTATGGTGGTGTAAAAGATACTGCTGCTAAAAAAGATACTAGTACTAAAGTTGATACAGCAGGAACACAACCAAAGAAGATTGACACGACGAAGCCTAAAACACTGTCTGAAGAAATTGGCAAAACAGATACCGACACAGCTGGCACTACTACAACAACAGCTACAACCGGAAACACTTTTGATAAATACTTAGACGCATCCGGTTTTCAACCCTACCAGGATAAAGATGGAAAAGTAAACTATCCTTCTGCCGTTGGTTCTATCGCCATAAAAGATTCGGCTGAAGTAAGAAGGTTTCTTGAAGAATTCAGAGGCAACTTTCCTGGCGATGCAGTATTCGCTTACGGTATTCCGGCAAAAGATAAAAACGGTAAATCCGGGTCAAGGGTTCCATTATATGCCCTCAAGACATTTGGCCGTGCCGCGGCTAAGTTAGAAGGTGATGCTATTACTGAGGCCCGTCAGGATTTTGATCAATACGGCAAAGTGGAGATAAGAATGGAGATGAATAAAGCTGGTGCCAATATCTGGAAAAAAATGACAGAAGATAACATTGGTAAACCAATTGCCATTGTTCTTGATAACGTTGTTCACTCAGCACCGAATGTAATCAGCACTATTCCAGATGGTACATCTTCCATTTCAGGAAGCTATACCCAGCAAGATGCTGCTGACCTTGCCCGTATATTAAAGATTGGTAAACTGCCTGCTCCTGCTAAGATTGTTCAGGAACAACAGGTAGGTCCTTCACTCGGTAAAAAAGCGATTGAAGGTGGTGCCAAAGCATTCATTATTTCTTTCGTTGTTATCTTTCTGCTGATGCTGGTGTATTATAATACCAGCGGATGGGTAGCCAATATTGCCTTAATACTTAACCTGCTGTTCACTGTTGGTGTACTCGCCGGTTTCGGGGCCTCTTTAACTGCACCTGGTATTGCCGGTCTTGTACTGACGATTGGTATGGCGGTGGATACGAACGTAATCATTTATGAACGTATTAAAGAAGAGCTATCGAAGGGCAAGGGGTATATTCCCGCCATCAACGAAGGCTATAAACGATCCTTGCCGCCGGTATTGGATGCCCACATTACAGTTTTGCTTACTTCAATCATCTTGTTCACATTTGGTTTAGGTCCTGTAAAAGGATTTGCTACCACACAGATTATCGGTATCCTTTTATCATTGTTCTGTGGTATCCTGGTGAGCCGCTGGATTACTGAATGGTTTACCAACAAAAAGAAACACCTTGAATATTTTACCGGTGTTTCCCGTCGTGTATTCAAGCATGCTAAATTCAAATTCATTGAATACCGTAAGATAGCTTATGTAGTTTCATTCATCGTATTGGCTCTTGGTATTGCTTCTTACTTTAATGGATTTGATTATGGAGTTGAATTCAAAGGGGGCCGCAGCTTCCGGATTGGTTTTGAAAAACCGGTGGATGATATTGAAAAAGTAAGGGCTGACTTACGGACTGCCTTCAATGGCGAAAACCCTGTTATTAAAACAATTGGTGATAATGCAACATTAGATATCACCACTTCGTATGAAATTAATAACACCAGCAGAGCGGCAGATTCATTGGTAGAAACCAAATTGATAGAAGGTTTGAAAAATTATCTTCCTGCAGGCATCTCTTATACAAAATTTGATACTGAATATAAACAGAAATCGGACAAGGTGCTACCCACCATTTCTGATGACCTGAAAAGAGGAGCGATAAAAGCTACTTTATTTGCCCTATTGATTATCTTCCTGTATATCTTCATCCGTTTCCGTGACTGGAGGTATTCGCTGGGTACCATTGTAGCACTATTGCACGACGTATTAGTTGCACTGATTGTCTTCTCATTTGCAAGAGCGATTGTTCCATTCCCATTAGAAATTGACCAGCACTTTATTGCGGCAGTGCTTACGGTAATCGGTTTCTCTATGAACGATACGGTGATTGTGTTTGACCGCATCCGTGAAGACAGCGGATTGATGCCAAATGCCCCAAGAGGAGAAATAATCAACCGGGCCATCAATGAAACACTAAGCCGTACATTAATGACCTCCTTAACGGTGTTCCTGACCATCCTTATCCTCTTCCTGGTAGGTGGTGAGGTAACAAAAGGTTTTGCATTCGCCATGTTGATCGGTGTGCTAACAGGTACTTACTCATCAATCTTTGTGGCTGCACCAATTCTTGTTGATTTGGGGGGCAAAAGACCATTGGGTAAAAAAGCAGTGATTGAAAAAACAAAAGTTGCTACAACAACCAAGAGTTAAAAAACATATTAGCTTAAAATAAGAAAAGGCTGTCTCAAAAGGCATTTGTAACACAAAGCACAGCAAGAAAACACGACGAACACAAAGTAAGTATCACCTATAACCAACAGGTCGTGTACTTTGTGGTAATAAACTAATGTATGTCTTGCCGGGCTTGACCCGGCATCTTTCCCAGATACA
>JBKJIX010000205.1:0-12147 GCA_046598205.1 Chitinophagaceae bacterium | reverse complement strand
CGTCTTCTGCTAACAGTTTTTGCCATTTATTAATGGTGGCAGTCCAAAAAAAATATTTCACCGATTTCAATGTAACTTTTTCGTCTTATCCCGAATTTATTATCCATCATCAGTTTTCTCATCTAATTTACAGCATTTCGGTTCGTGGGACACTAACCGGGGCATGGGTAAGCGTCACGAATTATATATTGCTTTGGAAAACAAGTTTCAAATTTATATTTTCCGTCAATTTTATAAGCCACATAAATACTTATATAACTACCATCATTTATACTTTGATTGTCGCCCAAATGATTTAATGTGGTATAGTCTCTTTTTGAAACCAACGTAACTATTGAATCCCTTTCTGTCACAACCTTAAAACCTTTTGATTTGTCAACCTTTGGAACAAAAGGCTTGTATGTGATTATCCTTTTGTATTTAAAAGGGTTGATTGTTTCAAATCCTTGTCCATATGATATTGTGTCTTTTCCTGACCAAATTATTATATCGCTTGTAAATGGTGATTCAGCAGGTGAGTCATAAATTATAAACAAACTGTCGGCAGTGTTGAAGTCAAAGTTAGTCTTGGTTTTATAAGATTTAAAAACCGTGTCAAGCTCTATGATTTGCGACTTTAAAAAGCTTTTAATTTTCTTTCTCGTCTTTGAGTTTGAAATCGTGTCAACCCTGTCGAGCTTATACTTTTTATATGCGTCTAAAAAGTTCTGTCCGTAACCAGACTGGGTCATTAAAATTAAAAGTATTGATATGATGAGGTGTCGCATTATAATTGCAGCTTACTCATAAATATACGCCACTGCTGGTATAAAATTCTATTGATAATTAACTGGATTTTATGCCAACTATCAAATCAACTTATCCGGCGTTATAGGCAAACTTCTCACTCTTTTTCCCGTTGCATTATACACGGCATTCGCAATAGCAGGTGCTACACCTACCAATGCTATTTCACCAATACCTTTTGCACCGGTGGGGCTAATGATAAAATCCGGTTGATTAGCAAATACAATATCCATGGGTGGCACATCGGCATGTACGGGTACATGGTAATCCACAAAATTGCTGTTGATATAACGGCCATAGCGGTGGTCGAGTAAGGTTTCTTCCGTCATCGCCATACCAATACCCCCTACAGCACCACCCACCATCTGGCTGCGGGCTGTTTTTTCACTGATGATCTTTCCGGCATCTGCTGCAGATACCATGTGTTTTAATTTTATCACACCCGTTACAGGATGCACATGCAGTTTTACAAAATGCACCGAAAAAGAATTGGTCGCATATTTATCCCGCTGCGCAAAACCAGCAGAACTTTTAGACACCTGTAGTTCAGGCTTACCAGTTTCTTTCAACAAATCCATAAAATGAATGGAGGCAGTATTGTTGGGGGCAATCAATTTTCCGGCTTCATATTTTATATCATCGGGTTTCAGGGTTTTAAATGCGGCAATACTTTCTATTGCCATTTCTTTCAGGCTTAGCTTCATCGCATCACACACTGCTATTACAGCAGAGCCTACAGCAGTGGCCGAACCAGAACCACCTTGTGTAGGCCCGGTAGGAAAATCGGTATCACCTAATTCAAATTTTACTTTTTTCTCGTCCAGTCCCATTTGCTCACTGCCAATTTTTACCATAGCAGTAGAAGTGCCTGGCCCCATATCGCTTACAGCACTCTGTAATAAAAGCCTGCCATCATTTTTTAAAATGCCTTTGGCAGTGGCAGCACTGCGGCCTGCACCAAACACACCTACGGCCATGCCATAGCCAACGAGCATTCCATCTTCTTTCAATGTACCGGGAGTAGTTGGCCTTTTATGCCAGCCAATTTTTTCTTTACCCAGTGCATAACATTCTTTCAGAAACTTAGTGGTCCAGGGTAGTTTACTATGTGGATGCACTGCTGCATTGTTGATAATGCGAAGTTCAATCGGATCAATATTTAATTTATAACTCAGTTCATCCAATGCAGTTTCCAAACCAAAACAACCTGAAGCCGGCCCGGGGCCACGCATCCAGGTGGGTGTATTTACATCCAACGGTAATATTTTGTAAGTGGTAAACACATTCGGACAATCATATAAATATTGAGATACACTGGAAATACCTTCGGTAAAATCTTCGTAGGTAGAAGTATTGCTGACAGCATGATGTGCAATACCCGTTAGCTTACCATCCTTGCTTGCACCAATACCAATTTTCTGCCAGCATTGCGGACGATAGCCCACCATCGTAAACATCTGCTCCCGGTTCAATGTTACTTTTACCGGGCGGTTTAATTTTTTTGAAGCAATCACTGCTGCATGCACATGCGGCCAGCTTCGCAGGCTGCTGCCAAATGCACCACCAACATATTCAGTAATCACTTTCACATTTTTTTCGTCTATTGCAAATATTCTTGCCAGTTCACCTTGCACACTTTTTGGCCCCTGCGATTTATCATAGACCGTTAATTTATTTTCTTCCCATACCGCAACGGTGGCATGCATTTCCATCGGGTTATGTGTTTCGATAGGGATGGTATATTCTTCTTCTAATTTTACTTCGGCAGTTGCCCAGGCATCTTTTTGGTTGCGTATATAATCGGGGCGGGGCTTCAGCAGTTTATCATTGAATTTATTTTTGTCAAAATCCGTTTCGGGGGTTTCTTTAATGTAGTCCACTTTTACCAATGATCCTGCATGCACGGCTCTTTCAAATGTATCGGCAATTACCAATGCAATCGGCTGGCCATTGCTAACAACAAGGTTGTTATAAAAAACTTTCAGACCAGAAAAATCTCTTGCATTCGGATTAGTTGTTTTGTCAGCAGGTTTATAGCCCGGCACGGCTGGGCAGTTGAGATAGTAAATAACATCAAGCACACCCGGCGCATTTTTTGCATCATAAATATTCATCTGTTTTATAGCACCTTTGGCAATGGTGCTGCAAACAAATACAGCATAGACAAGACCAGCAGGTTTGAACTCCGCCGTAAATCTTGCTTTACCGGTAACTTTTGCAAGACCATCCACCCGGTCATCTTCTGCAAAAAATGTTTCGGAAAAATTATTTGTATCCATAGTAATGTTTATTATTTTTTTGTTATCAGCTTTTTTTTCACGCAAAGGCGCAAAGCTTTATTCTTTCTTTGCGGTGTATTTCCTTTGCGTCTTTGCGTGAAACTATCCCACCGCTTTCATCAACGCCTCAACAATAGCCGACTTTCCCAGCTTCACTTTAAATTCATTATGCTGATAAGTCTTTGCACCGGCCAATGCAATACCAGCGGCATCTTTAAAAACATTTGCCGTAGTGGGTTTATCAATTAAATATTTCTCCACTTCTGTTAACCGCCAGGGTTTATGTGCCACACCACCCATTGCTATACTGGCCGATTTGATAATGCCATCCGTTACTTCCAATGCCACCGCAACAGATACCAATGCAAATGCATACGATAAACGGTCACGGACTTTCAGGTAATAGGATTTATTAAAACGATTAGTAGGAATATGTATGGACGTTATCAGTTCACCAGCTTGTAAATTATTATCCAGTTCCGGTGTATCACCCGGCAGGCGATGAAAATCAGCAAAAGGAATTTTCTTTTCTCCTTTTACACCACTCACCATTACTGTTGCATTGAGTGCCGCCAGTGCCACACACATATCACTTGGATGAACAGCAATACATGTGGAGCTGGCACCAAAGATGGCATGCATACGGTTATAACCACCTATTGCCCCACAACCGCTTTTTGGCTGGCGTTTATTGCAGGGCATGGTTATATCATAAAAGTAAGGACATCTTGTACGCTGCATAATATTACCGCCTACAGTTGCCATATTGCGCAACTGTGCAGAAGCACCTGCATTCAATGCCATTGCCAGCAATGGATATTTTATTACCACTAAATTATTTTCAGCAGCCGCACTATTTGGTACTAATGCGCCAATGCTGAGTCCTTTTGCATCGCTGCTGATATTTTTTAATGGCAACGCATTTATATCAATCAATCGTTGTGGTGCAGTCACCCCTTTTTTCATCAGGTCAACTAAGTTTGTGCCACCGGCAATAAAAGCGGCTGAAGTATTTTTTACTTTTGCTTCAACGGCAGCTTTTGCAGAGGAAGCTCTGATGTATTCAAAATTTATCATAACGGTTGCCCTCCATTTTTTACACCGATTGGTCATCGGCATTGCACTTGAAAAAATTTGTTTATTTATTTTTTAATATTGGTGCAACTTCCATAATGGCATCTACTATGTTAGGGTAAGCACCACAACGGCAAATATTTCCACTCATGTACTCCCGTACATCTTCTGCAGTGTTAGCATGTCCTTCGTTTATACATCCAATGGCCGACATAATTTGCCCCGGTGTGCAATAGCCACATTGAAAACCATCATGCTTAATAAAAGCCTCCTGCATCGGGTGCAGTTTATCGCCGTTTGCCAGCCCTTCGATGGTGGTCACTTTCCTGCCCTCATTCATTACAGCCAGCGATAAACAGGAGTTGATGCGTTTGCCATCTACATGCACCGTACAGCAACCACATTGGCCATGGTCACAACCTTTTTTGGTACCGGTTAGTTGTAATTGTTCCCGCAATAAATCAAGCAGCGTTACCCTTGGCTCTACCGATAAATTATGCGCCACTCCGTTTATTTCCAATTTCAATGAAATCTTTTCAAATAGAGCAGCAATCTTTTCATCATTTTCACCGGCCTTTACCAGGACAGGCGAAGCAATGGTTAGTGCAGCAAGGGCGGTTGATTTTTTTAAAAAATCCCTTCGTCCTTCGTTTTTGTTGTGTGTGTCCATAAAAGCTAATATGTGAACTAAATTTAACCTTTCGGACGATAGTAAAAAAATGATTATTGACAGAAGGTTCAGTTGCCTTCATTTCGTCCATCGTTTGCGTTTGTTTGTACAAAACAACTTCCACCGAAAGCCTATTACTTATCTTTGCGGCACTTTAAAAATGAGCTGCCCTGCGGGGAAATGATATGGAAAGAATATACCTTGATAATGCCGCCACTACCGCACTGGATAAAGAAGTGCTGGATGCTATGTTGCCTTACATGACCACTCATTTTGGCAATCCTTCTTCTATTTATTCGTATGGACGGGAAAGCAGAATGGCGATTGAAACAGCCCGGAAAACGGTGGCGAGGATCCTGAATGCACATCCGGGAGAAATTTTCTTTACCAGTGGAGGTACAGAAAGTGATAATATGGCTATCACTGCGGCCATTCATGATTTGGGATGCAGGCATATTATTACGTCGGCTATTGAGCACCATGCAGTGTTACATGCTGTAGAGCATCTGGATAAGAAAGATGTGGTGACAAGCACTTTTGTAAAACTGTTGCCCGATGGACATATTGACCTGAACGATCTGGAGGAAAAACTTGCTTCACATACTCAACGTTGTTTTGTAAGCCTGATGCATGCAAACAATGAAATTGGAAACATGCTTGATATTTATGCAGCCGGAGAAATTTGTAAAAAGTACAATGCCATCTTTCATTCAGATACAGTGCAGACGGTGGGGCATTACCAATTAGACCTTCGCAGTAAGCCGGTGCATTTTGCCACTGGTGCCGGGCATAAATTTCATGGCCCAAAAGGTGTGGGGATATTATATGTGAATGATAATATCAAAATAAGCCCGGTAATATTTGGTGGTGGCCAGGAACGTAACATGCGGGCCGGAACAGAAAATCTTTATGGGATAATTGGTTTTGCAAAAGCATTGGAGCTGGCCGATGCCGGTATGGAAAAGGATAGTGTTTATATCCAATCATTAAAAGACTACATGATTAAGCAACTGAAGGCCACTATTTCCGGTGTACAGTTCAATGGAGATTATGCAGGTAAATGTCTTTATACGGTATTGAACGTTGCGTTTCCTAAAACGGAGAAATCAGAAATGCTACTCTTTAGCCTGGATATGCAGGGCATCTGTGTATCTGGTGGCAGTGCCTGTAGCAGCGGTGCAGATGTGGGCAGCCATGTTATCAGGGCTATCAGCAATAATCCCAACCTGGTGCCGGTTCGTTTTTCTTTTAGTAAGCACAATACTAAAGCGGAAGTAGATACGGTGGTGGGTAAACTGAAAGAACTTATCTGATGCAACGCTTAATATAAAATGCTTGTCAGTCAGAAAAAGTAATAGTATGAAAAGCATTTTGATAGCGGTTGCGGTGGTTTTGCTTTTTTCTTGCGGCAAAGATGGTGACAGGAGTAATAATCTTTGCGACACCTACTTTGTAATTGATTCTACCAGCACTCCTCGTACTTCAACAGTAATTAACGGTATTACTACCATTATAAGGTGCTACGGTTCCAACCTTTGTTACACTTATACAGATATGGATATAACCAACCGGCCAGGAAATGTATTTGAGATACATGCGAAAGGAAAAATACCGTGTGGTGCTGTAGTTTGTGCCCAGGCCCTTCGTGAAGCAAGGGATACTGCAAGGATTAGCACAGGAGCAGCCGGTACGTACTATTTGAAGTTTTACAATAATACAAGTTTGTTAAAGACGGATACAATAACAGTAAATTAAAAATAAATTTGGCCGATTACGAAATTTTCGTAGATTTACGAAAATTTCGTAGCAATGGAAAAATTAACTCATGTTGAAGAAGAAGCCATGCAAGCTGTATGGCATACCGGAGAAGGCAATGTAAAAGCCTTTATGGAACATCTTAATGAAGCCATTCCTTATACCACTGTCGCTTCCACTATTAAGAATTTAGAGAAGAAAGGATATATCAGCAGCCGTATGGTTGGCAATTCCTATTTATACAAACCCGCCGTAAGCGGGGATGAGTACAAGAAAAAATTTATGAACGGGGTAGTGAAAGAGTACTTCGATAACTCTTACAAAGAGCTGGTCAATTTTTTTGTGGAGCAAAAAAAATTATCTGCTAAAGAACTGAAAGAAATTATTACGATTATCGAAAAAGGGAATAGTTAATCATTTCAACTTATTTGTATGCCGTTCTTCTTCATTTATCTGTTCAAACTATCTGTCAGCCTTACAGTAGTATTCTTGTTTTATCATTTTGTGCTCCGCAAACTCACTTTTTATAACTGGAACCGCTGGTACCTGCTTGGCTATACCTTGATTTCATTTGTAATTCCTTTTATTAATATCACTCCTGCATTGCATAAGAATGAATTGACCGAAATCACTTTGGTGCAATGGGTGCCACTGCTGTATAAATCCGGCGATACTTCACTTACCGGCTGGAATATTTTATACTTGCTTATTATTACCGGAATGCTGGTGCTGTTGATAAGGCTGATAGTTCAATTGATTTCATTCCGGCGCATGAAGAGGAAGGCAATATTTATTTCTGAAGAAGGAATACGTCTTTACCAGGTAGATGAATCAATTATCCCTTTTTCATTTGGTAATGCGGTATTTATCAACCGGCATCTGCATACAGCAGTAGAGTTGGAAGAAATCATCCGCCATGAATTTGTGCATGTAAAACAGCGACATAGCATAGACATTATGCTGGGAGAAATTCTCTGCCTGCTCAACTGGTATAATCCTTTTGCCTGGATGCTCCAAAAATCAATCCGGCAAAACCTGGAATTTATTGCGGATAACAAAGTGATTGAAAACGGCTTCAATAAAAAACAATATCAATACCTGTTGCTGAAAGTTATCGGCAACAATCAATTCAGTATAGCTCCTAAGTTTAATTTTTCCTCATTAAAAAAGCGTATAGCCATGATGAACAAAAACAAATCAGCAAAACTGCACCTGCTCAGGTTCCTGTTCTTGTTGCCGGTGCTGGCCTTTATCCTTGTTTCATTTAGAAAAGAAATCGGGGATACATTAACAGGAAAACAAAAAGAGTTGCAAGTGGCACCTGTTACTAATGTTTCAGATACCATTCCCGAAGTAACCGAAAAGAATAGTAAAGGTTACATCATCAATATAAAAGATAAAAAAGGGGAATGCCTGCTGGTAATAAAAGACAAGACGGGTAAAGAAGTAAAAAGAATGTTACTTACCGATTGGAACGAAAACCCTGAAAAATATGAGGCCCTTTATGGTAAAATACCACCGCCACCTCCTCCGAAAGCACCACCGGCACTACCCACGGCTCCGAAGTCTGTAGTAGAACCTGTTGCGCCTGTTGCACCCGTTTCAGCCAAAGAAATTACTGTACCAACAGCACCGGTTAAAAACGGACAGTTAAATTCCATTGTTGTTACTTTAAAAAAGAATCAACAGTCTGTTGATGCATCAATAGAGGGTCCGCTTACTCCCAGCACTGTTTATTTAAGCAACATAACCCAGGTAAAGAATGATAGTAACAATATTCCTTTGTATGTAATAGATGGTGATATTGTTAGCCCTGAAGCGTTGACAATTTTAGATCCTAACTTTATCCAGTCAATAAATGTTCTGAAGGGAAAGTCAGCCACTGCGCTTTATGGTGAAAAGGGGAAAAATGGTGTAGTAATTATTACAACTAAGAATGCAGCAAATGTGAAGGCCAAAGCTGCTCAGGTATTATAATATATGCTTGTTGCGGAGTTAATTAAATTGGAATTGTATTTAAGTCCGCCGCTTGGCGGACGAAATGCCTGCCTGCCGGACAGGCAGGTCAGTAGCAGGTAATAAAAAATAATGGTGTTGAGCTCCATCGGAGCGACATATTTTACATATCGCTCCGATGGAGCTTTGGGAAATGCCTTTAATGTACATTTCTACTAATATTTTGTCCCTCCGGGGCTATAAAAAATAATTCTGCCAACAGGTTAATAGATATTGCGACATTTTTTGGTAAGCTTTGTTTCTAAAGAGGAAATAACAAATAAGTTTTAACTCTCCGGAAGTTTCAATACATAGAACTTTCGAGGAGTTATTTTTTTTAGCGAAGCACTACAAATAATACCACGGATTTCGCTTGGCCGCCCAAATATACCTCCGCATATTTCTCCAGAAAGCCAGTACCATGTAAATAATAATAGGAGAGCCCATCGTAAGCAGGGAAGTGTACATAAAATACTGCCGGATGCGGCTGGTAGCAATACCCATCCGGTTGCCGATGGCCGAACAAACGCCAAAGGCATTCCACTCAACAAAGCTCTTGAATTTGTTCATACTGCTAATTTACTGGATTGTCATAAAAGAAGCAAGAAGGCTTTATTCACACCCTGTTTTTTCTTAATTTCGCCGCATCTTTTACTCACTTCTAAAGACTCTCCACATGGTATTCGATTTAGATTTAATCAAGAAAGTTTATACTGAATTGCCCGGTTTAGTAGCCGCCGCCAGGAAATTGATTGGCAAGCCTTTAACTCTGACAGAGAAAATTTTGTATGCCCATTTATATGGCGCATTGCCTGCCGCCGCCCATAGCCGGGGAAATGATTATGTGGATTTTGCCCCGGATCGTGTGGCCATGCAGGATGCAACAGCCCAAATGGCTCTGTTGCAGTTTATGACCGCTGGACGTAGCAAAGTGGCCGTGCCCTCTACGGTGCATTGCGACCACCTGATACAGGCAAAAGTTGGTGCAAAAAAAGACTTACAACTCGCAATAGAAACAAACCGGGAAGTGTATGATTTTCTGTCAAGTATTTCTGATAAATACGGAATCGGTTTCTGGAAAGCCGGAGCTGGTATCATTCACCAGGTGGTATTAGAAAATTATGCTTTCCCCGGTGGTATGATGATTGGAACAGACTCCCACACCCCCAATGCCGGTGGTTTGGGAATGGTGGCAATTGGAGTGGGTGGCGCAGATGCGGTGGATGTAATGGCTGGTTTGCCATGGGAATTAAAAATGCCAAAAGTTATTGGTATAAAATTGACCGGTAAAATGAGTGGCTGGACAAGTTGTAAAGACGTTATTCTTTGGGTGGCCGGACAACTAACTGTAAAAGGTGGTACCGGTGCTATTGTTGAATATTTTGGCGAGGGTGCTGATAGCATGAGTGCCACAGGAAAAGGAACGGTGTGTAACATGGGTGCAGAGATCGGAGCTACTTGTTCCATATTTGCTTATGACGAAAAAATGAGTGCTTACTTAAAAGCAACAGGCCGTGAAGAAGTAGCTGCATTGGCTGATGGTGTCAGAGAACATCTTCGTCCCGATGCAGAAGTGTATGCTGACCCTGCAAAATATTATGACCAGGTATTGGAATTGGATTTAAATACACTGGAACCTTATGTTAATGGTCCATTTACTCCAGACCTTGCCACGCCTATTTCTAAAATGGCTGCTGCGGTAAAAGAAAATGGCTGGCCTGCTAAATTGGAAGTCGCATTGATTGGCAGTTGCACTAATTCTTCTTATGAAGATATTAGCCGCAGTGCTTCTATTGTAGAAGATGCAGTAAGTCAGGGGCTAAAAGCAAATTCTGAATTTACCATCACCCCCGGTAGTGAGTTAGTTCGTTTTACGATTGAAAGAGATGGCTTCATCAACACCTTTGAAAAAGTAGGTGGTGTTGTATTGGCCAATGCCTGCGGCCCTTGTATCGGTCAATGGGCAAGACATATTGACGATCCAAACAGGAAGAATACTATCATAACTTCCTTCAACAGGAATTTTGCGAAGCGTAATGATGGTAATGCAAGTACTCATGCATTTGTAGCAAGCCCTGAAATTGTTACCGCCATGGCCATTGCCGGTACCATTGCTTTCAATCCATTAACAGATAAATTAAAGAATGATAAAGGTGAAGACGTATTGCTGAAAGAGCCAACCGGATTTGAATTACCACCAAAAGGGTTTGATGTGGAAGATGCCGGATACCAGGCACCCGCAGCAGACGGAAGCGGCATACAAGTAAAAGTAGCTGCCGACTCTAAGCGTTTGCAATTGCTGGAACCATTCAAAGCATGGGAAGGAACAGATTTAAAAGGATTGAAATTATTAATAAAAGCAAAGGGAAAATGTACAACGGATCATATATCTATGGCCGGTCCCTGGTTGAAATTCCGTGGACACCTTGATAACATCAGTAACAATATGCTCATTGGGGCTATCAACTTTTACAATGAAAAAACAGACAACGTTAAAAATCAATTGACGGGTGAGTATGGTGCTGTGCCTGCCACTGCAAGAACATACAAAGCAGCCGGTGTAGGAAGCATTGTAGTAGGAGATGAAAACTATGGTGAAGGTTCATCAAGAGAGCATGCAGCAATGGAACCAAGGTTCCTTGGTGTAAGGGCTATTTTGGTAAGAAGTTTTGCCCGGATACATGAAACCAATTTGAAGAAACAAGGAATGCTTGGATTAACTTTTGACAATAAAGAAGATTACGATAAAATTCAGGAAGACGATAGTATTGATATTGTTGGCCTCACTTCTTTTGCACCCGGTAAACCATTAACTGTTGTATTAAACCACAAAGATGGTTCTGTCGATAATGTTACCGTAAACCATACGTACAATGAACAACAGATAGAATGGTTTAAAGCCGGTGGTGCATTAAATGTTATCAGGTCGCAGTTTGGAAAATAAGCGTTTTGTTCTTTATATAATTAGAGGTTTGCTTCGGCAAACCTTTTTCATTTGGCACAACGGGGTATTATTTCCCCATTATTTTTTTTTCACTGTTTTTCTTCGATTTAATAACAATTATAAATATGTGATAATTATACTTTTACAGTGTTGGTATAGTAGTTGGTATATGCAAAGAAAATAAAACTATAAAGGCATGAAAACATTATTTTCTTTACTTCTGGTGTGTATAATCACAGGTTCTGCATTTTCGCAAACACAGACTGGAGCAGTAACTGTGAATGTAATTGGTAACCGTACAAAACAAATAGCGGTGGATAGCAGGTATTATACAATCAGCAATACATCTGTTAATGGTGAACAGGCTGTTGTAATTAATAACCTGGAAAATGGGCAGCATACATTGGAAATTATCCGGAACAATCAATATAATCAAAGTGTTACAACTAAAAGCACATTTACACTCAGGGAAGGTTTTAACCTGGTTATCAGTATCAGTTCCAACGGAAGTATAACATCTTCAGAAACAAGATTTGATAAACGGAACTTAAATTCAAATGCTGTTCTTCCTGTAGCCGTATTTAACAAAATGCTGGCTGCTACAAAAAAGAAAACAACCTCCGCCGCAAGATCAACTTATCTTG
>JBKJIX010000044.1:0-7247 GCA_046598205.1 Chitinophagaceae bacterium | reverse complement strand
TTCACGAAGAACACAACGTATTGAAAGTAAAGGAATTTTTCTTTGTGAACCCGATAGCTATCGGGTTTGTGTTTTCTTAGTGTTCGTTGTGCTACGTTTACTTTTGAGACAGCCTCAGTATAAAATAAAGTTAGCCGGAATCATCTTATTGAACCATAAAAGCTACTACTGTATCTCCCCACGTCAATGAAATTTTCCCACTTTTGTCTATAGAAAATGTCATTTTTTCGCTAAGTGTTTCTGTTTTTGCAGAACTTACTTTCACCCGCAGCGCATCATCTGCTTCCTTATACTGGGTGCCCCATTGTTTCCATGTTTTGTTGAAAATGATTGTCCACTCAGTTTCTCCCGGAATACTATATAAGCCATACTTACCAGCCGCAAGTGACTGGCCTTCTACTTTTACATCTTTACTTACTTCGAAAACGGTAGCCTCGTTAGCACCGGTTCTCCATACTTGTCCGTAAGGGGCCAGCTCCGTACCAATTTTTCTTCCTTTCAAAGAAGGCTGGCTATAATCAATAGTAACGATTGCTCCGCTGCTAATACTTTCTGTTACTATTGCCGGAGGGCTGGGTCTTTTTGATTTATCACTTTGACCACAGGCACTAATGGTAATAAGGGTTAATAAAGAAAAGAACAGTTGTTTCATAACAGTTTTTTTTAGTTGATAAATATACGGAGATGCTCACTTAATATAGGTAGCATCTTGATGAACGGTGGGTATTACACTGTTCCGACAAATAGTGTATCACTTTTAATATTGAGGTTGTTAAAAATCAATTTTAAACACATAGTCACATCAGAAACATACCTGCCCGTCCGGCAGGCGGGGGTTTTCACATAGGTTATCCTGTAGCTATCCACGCCTAAGGCGGGACAAGGTGTGTGTATTTTTAATGTGTTCTATCTATGTGGTTCCGATCTATTTCAAACTGAGACACTACCTTCCGATAAGTGTCTTTCGGTACTGCTATAGTTTCCTTATATTTCCCATATAAATTTCTCAGGATGGCATCACCACAAACTACGGATGATAACCAGGGTCTGGTTATCTCTTACCTCACCCTCCGTAAAGCAGCAGGCTTATTAGGAATGCTGCTGCCCTTCCTGTTATTCTTCGGCTACCTCTTTTTTGAAAAGGGGTGCACTTTCCCACCATCAATCAGCCATTTTTATTATACTGATTTGGGCAACTGTTTTGTCGGAACCCTTTGTGCCGTGTCGCTATTTCTTTTTTGTTACAATGGACATGATAAGGGAGATAAGGTAGCTGCTAAAATTGGCGGTTTGTTTGCATTGCTGGTAGCATTATTTCCCACTGACTTTGGCGGCTATGCTGATTTACAATGCTCAAGAATGACGGACATAGAAAGTCCTGTATCTAATGTCCTGCATTATGTATCAGCCACTATACTTTTTTCTACGTTTGCATTTTTTTCATTGGTACAGTTTACCAAAACAAATAAGCCCGGCCGCATGGCAGGCCCTAAGAAAACAAGAAACAATATTTATAAGATCTGCGGCTGGGTGATAGTGGTGTGCATAGTTGGTATTGCTGTAGTAAACTTTATACCCGGCTCTTTGTATAGTAAGATAAAAGCGTTCAAACCTACCTTTGTATTAGAAACAATCGCTTTGCTGGCATTCGGTTTTTCATGGCTTATCAAAGGCGAAACTTTTTCAGAGATAAATTATCTAAAAAATAAAAGTATTACAGTTACCTGAGGGCAACAAAAAAAGGGCACCACCAGATGCCCTTCACTTCAGTAAACGCCTTTTCTTACTTCAGGTGTTTAGAAAGGTGTTTCGCCATATCAAACATAGATACTTGTGCTTTGCCACCGAAAACAACTTTCAGTTTAGCATCACCATTGATCATACGTCTGTTGACTTTGTCCTGTAATTTGTTGGCTTTAATGTAAACCCATATTTTCTTTACCACTTCAGTGCGGGGCAAGGGTTTACTTCCTACTACTTCTGCCAATGCAGCACTTGGAGTAAGAGCTTTCATAAATGCGGCTGATGGTTTACGGGCCGATTTCTTTTTTGCAACTTTCTTAGCTGCTTTCTTTACAGCTTTTTTAGCTGCGGGTTTTTTAGCTACTGCTTTTTTAGCAGCTTTCTTGGCTGGTTTTTTCTTTGTTGCCATTTGTTTTTAATTTAGAATGTTAACGGGTGTTCAGTTTTTACATTGACAAATATAGATTATTTCCCTGCTAAAAGAAGTTTTCTGCCACTATGTTTATTCACTGTTGAAAAAGGGATAATTGCCTTTTGTCCGGCATTGTCCTTCGTTTTGTTTTTTGGGTAGCAATATTTCCATTTCCTTCTATACAAAAAACCGGAGTAGCTACATACCGGGAAGCCACTACAATCTGTGTATTACCTGCCTGCTGGTTGAACAATGTGTTCACCAGTTCCGGCTTATTATTGTTCTTCGATAAATGCGACAGGATAAGAAGCCGCAGGTCGGGGGATTTATAATTCATAAATAAATCCAGTGCCTGTGCATTCGATAAATGCCCTTCATCGCTGCTGATGCGTTTTTGCAAATGATAAGGATAGCTCCCATTAGCCAGCATATCAGCACAATAGTTAGATTCCAGGAAGGCAGCATGGCATTGGCTGAAATACTTTATTACCTGTTTGCAGGCATGGCCTATATCGGTTATGA
The DNA here is from genome assembly GCA_046598205.1 of Chitinophagaceae bacterium. Taxonomy (GTDB): domain Bacteria; phylum Bacteroidota; class Bacteroidia; order Chitinophagales; family Chitinophagaceae; genus JJ008. The sequence continues at coordinate 4,570 of JBKJIX010000044.1, read as the reverse complement.
TGCCAATATTAATACCTTGTCCTGATACCATAAAACTGTGCGGATCTTTAGCATCATGGCTTTTACGAAAGGGAGTGATTGACAAATTTCCAACCCTTACTGGGTTATTCTTTTGAAATTCTCTGATCAATAGAGGCTCGATGGGAATACGACAGTTGCCTAATGTGGCCGAAGTAATATATACTGGCAACTGGTGCTTTTTACTAATACCGGCCAGGCCGGTTATATGGTCACTATGTTCATGCGAAACAAAAACGGCTTTCACAGTATTCATCGAAAGCCCCAGGTGCAACATCCGCTTTTCAGTTTCCCGGCAGCTAAGCCCGGCATCTATCAGCACCGCTTCATGGCTGTTGCCAACATAATAACAGTTGGCATTGCTGCCGGAGTTGAGAGAAGTAATGAATAAAGACATGTAAGGTAAAATTAGTCAATGTACCTATTGCCTGTTACTTCAGGGCATTTAAAAAACTAAACTGCGCTTACTAAAATCTTATTTAACTGTACATTTTAAATGTAGTACATTTAGTAAACACTTATTTCCCCGCCGCAATCATGTTAACCAACTGGCCTAAGAGATATTTTTTAACTTAAATGGTGCATCATGAGATCATTCAATCTATTCTTCCTGCTTGTATTAACTAGTTGTTATTCTTTTAGTCAGGCTGTAATTTTTCAAAAGCAACAAGTTGTTTTGTATGAACATGCTAATTACACCGGGCAAGCAAAATGGTTTGGAGTGGGAGAGTACCGCCTAAACGACTTCAATGATGTTGCTTCATCCATCAAGGTTCCTGCTGGTATGGGAGCTATTATTTATGAACATGCTGCAGATGGGAAGGGCTATGGTATTTGGGCTGACCTGCTTGAAGATCGTCCTGATTTGTCTGCTTACAATTTTAATGACAAGGTATCTTATATCAATGTTTTCAATCTTAACAGAACAGGTTATGTGTGGGCCCGTAATGCAATGGTGAACGGACAGTTTGTACCTGGGCATTGGGAGAGACAAAGAGCAAAACCACTTCCGCCAAATACAGTAGCGGTTGTTGCCCCTCCATTAGCAGGTCCCGTTATTACTACACCATCAGTACTGGCTGTTAATGGTCCTGCTACTACTATCACAACGCTTGGTGTTCAAACTGTTCAGGGCAATGGATTGTGGGAAACAGCAATGACCGAACAACAGGGAATTATCGGAAATGATTTTCGGGGAATTGAGGAAATTGGTTCTGCCGCTTTTCAACGGGCTTCTAATAATAAATTGATACCGGATAACCTTAATTTCTGGTATCCACAGCAGCAAAAGAATGATCACCGGTCTGTTGTTTTTTATAAAAGAACCTTGGCAGGAAAAGTGAGAGTAGGACGACAGGTAAATATTGAAGGCACTTTTCAGGATTATGATGTTAACGTTGATATTGTACCCAACCCAAAATACATGTATTTAATTAGTGATGGCCATCCAAGAGAATACACTGGCCTGATGAGTACACAATGGACATTGAGTGCCCATCAAAGTGGCCAATCTGATTGTGATGATGCAAATTCCCGTTCTTTCTTTGAAAGAGTAGAAGCTGAAGTAGCAGAAGATTACTGGCCGCAGGGTGATCATAAATTTGGCAGGGCAAGATTAGCCGATTTAGCCTTGATAAGAACCGGGAAGGAAATGTGTATCTACGGCCCATGGATATATGATAAAGGCCATTGTTGCCAGCCGGAAATTCATCCTGCAGAACAGCTTTGGTGGAGTGATGCACAAGGCACTGGGAAAAAATACAACCTCAATGTTATTTGTGATGCATCGAAACGTTTTTTATGGCGAAAACAAATGGATGATGGCACCAAACTAAAACCATGGGGCGAACCACCTATCAAAGGATTGTTTGCAATAGCTTTTGAATATATACTTCCACAAACAGACGCAACGATAGGCTATAGCACCAAACAATTTGAAGTTGCCAATATTCAACATCATAATGTAATAGAATATCCGAATGCCGATCAAACCTATAGTTTGGTTTATCAGAATAAAACAATAGTATCTTTTATTCCGCATAACAATGCTTTCAAAGTTTCATTTGAGCATGTGGGAATGGTACCTGGTGAACCGAATAAAATCCGTGGGTTCCTTGTTATTGAAACTTCAGTAGGAGTTACCACCCAGATTGCCACCGCTGTTACTGTATTAAACGGCACAACTCCGCTAGTAATAAAGCTTCCTGCTAATTCAAAACCCATGCAGGCGCCACAGGCATACGAAGACAAATTTTTTAAAAAAGAAGCAGGACATTATTATTTTACTATTACTGAGAGCAGCGTTAATAAAGACAAACCCATTTTTGAAAGAAGACAATAGTGGCAATCAAAAAAATCCGGCACAATAAGGATAATCTTTGCCTCCTTTTTTTGTAACCTTGCTTATTTTTAAGTAGCACATTATTATTAATTCAAACTTTGCAATGAAACTATTTTTATCTTTTCTGGGAATGGTACTAATAATTGCAGGCTGTAATGCCAATAAATCAAAAGATGAAGAAAAGCCAGACATCAATAAAGATACTGCAGTTGCTGTAACAGATTCAACAACTAATAATGCAACAAAAGATACTGCTGCAAACGGAGCTGACCTGGGTGGTGTTGGCGATTTGTTATTAGGCCTTAGTGATACAAAAGCAATTGAACTGCTTGGTCAGCCTGATTCAAAATCAAAAGCAGAAGAGTGGGGTGCAGATGGCCTGATGCACCAGGATTGGGTGTATAAAACCAAAGGCATTACACTAAATATGGATAATAGTAAAGGGAATGATAAACAAACAATTTTTTCCTTTACTATCACCAGCCCCTGTACTTTTAAAACAAAAACGAATATGGGCATTGGCAGCACTTACAATGAAGTGATGGCGGTTTACGCAAACAACATAGACAAGTCATTCACGGATAAGGCCACCATTACCGTTGGCTCTGTGTACGGAGGAATCATATTCAGTTTCAAAAACGATAAAGCAGAGAAGATTTTTATCGGAGCCGCTGCGGAATAATAGGAAACTTATAAAAGGAGAACCCTCCAAAAGTTTATAAGTTTTGAAGGGTTTATCATTTCTGTTTATACCAATTAGACTTTAAAAATAAACTATGATAAATGGGGTTATCAGACAAGAATTTGCACACGGACGCCATAGGCTAAGGCCGACGGCGTCCGTGTGCAAAATGTATTTTTAATGTCTACCCGGTATAATTTCTCAAACTGGAATAGGAATAAAAAAACGGGCACCTTTCGATGCCCGTTTGCAAAATAATAGCACTGCTTAGTTAATCACTATTTCTTTCTTCGCATTTTCCTTTCCGGCAATGACGGGCAGACTTATCTGTAACACACCGTCTGCATATTTTGCAGCAATTTGTGTGGTGTCAATGCTTTCATCAAGTGTGAATGTTCTTCTGAATCCACCACGGCTGTATTCCCTTAGCACCCATTCGGGGCGGGGAAAACCTTCCGGCGGAGAATAAGAAACCGTCAATTCATTTCCATTTACATCCAGCTGAAAATGCTCTTTGATTCGACCGGGAGCAAACACCAGCATTTCAAAACTGTTGTCTGTCTTGTAAATGTTTACTGGTGCCCGTTGCATAGAGCGGATAAAAAGATGTTTGTTTCTGCCTGCTTGTCCGGCAGAATGATTTGCGTAAGCGTTGCCTTTTGCGGCTTCGGACCCCATAACGTTTTGACGTTGTCCGCATGACTGATTGTAGTGCATGTTGTTACATTTAAAATTAAAAAATAAAATACTACTTCGCTATTGTGCTATGTAGGATTTGATAACAACAGGATAGCCTAAAAATGATGCCATGCCATTTTATATGCAATTATGGCATAACGATGATTGGTGATTGTTGTAAGTGAAGAAAGATTACACCACTTCAGTCAGAATATCCTGCATACGGATGACGAGATGACTTTCATCAAATACACATTCGCCGTTTTGTAACAGCAGCACTTGTGGTGATTCATGATACACATCCAGGTCTTCCGCTATTTTATTGGAAAGGGAACGATGGGCGAGCAGATCGAGATAATGAAAATCAATATTCTCCGGTACAGCACTTGTTTCTAATCTTTTTTTAATAACACTGCTAATGGAGCAACGGGTGGAGTGTTTAAAAATAACCTGCGGTTTGGAATGAGATTTTTCCAGCAGATTTTTTAATTCTTCTTCGGTTGTTAATACTTGCCATTGCATAGGGAACGAATTTATATACGGAGTAACAATAATTTTATAAAATAGTTGAAAAGATAGGTAGAAGATTTTTCACAATTAAAAGTCTGGTTCTACCGATTCTAAATCCTTCAGAGACATAACTATTATCTGCTATCTTCTACCATGCTGATCAATACTCCTGGCGGTTAATCAGCGTTTTTTGAGATGAAGGAACTATGCGAAATTCACATTTCTTTCCCTTCATGGTGGCATATTCATATATGCTGTCATACTTCCAGGTACAGAGTTCGGTCAGTTCCTTTCCTTCCTTTACAATCTTGCGTTTTAAATAAACAAGCATTTCTATCTTG
>JBKJIX010000005.1:0-6339 GCA_046598205.1 Chitinophagaceae bacterium | reverse complement strand
GTGCTTATCAGCCGTGCACATAAGCAGGGTATTGCTCCGGAAGCTTTCGATGCATCAAAAGCAGGTGCGCAAAGTGGTAAAGTGTGGAAGAAAGAAGTGAAAGTAAAAAACGGAATGGTACAGGAAGATGCCAAGAAGATTGTCAAACTTATTAAAGACTCCGGTATGAAGGTGCAGGCATCTATTAATGATGACCTGGTAAGAGTAACCGGTAAAAAACTTGACGACCTACAGGACGTTATCCAGCTTTGTAAAAACGGAAACCTCGGAATTCCTCTACAGTATATCAATATGAGGGATTAAAGCTCATTGATGCGTAACGAAAATTGTTAGTAACCACTGCAAATACCTATAAACCTGTTTATAAGCCGCTTATTATTGTTAATAAAAAAGTGCAAAACAGGTGCATATCAAACCCATCAAAAATTTGGAAACGGGTAACTTTAATTACTATATTTGATATACAACTGCACGACGTTTTAGCAATAAAATGAAGTGCTTAGAGAAACAGAAGCCCTTCAAAAGGTGGAAGAATCTCTGGGAGAAACAGAAACCCGTTAAAAGGTGGAAGGGACTTCTGAAAGCATCAGGTAAAACAAACAGAAGGCGCAAGCCAGACAGTGAGTTAACTTGGTGCTTTCATCTTTTAAGAGCCTCCCCAAACCTCCCGAATGGTCGGGACAGGCTCTCCGAATAGAGGGGCTTTAGGTTGGTTATTATTTCTAACTGTCTATTGAAATGAAGGTCATAATTCCTTACCCTGTATTAATCTGTGTCCATCTGTGGCCAAAATGTATTTTCCCTAATATTTGGCTGCAATCCTTCCCCGGCTTATCTTTGCCGCCCGAAAATTAATCTTCTAATCTGTACGGCAAAATCCGTGCAGCCTTCAAAATCATCAAGTTATGAAAAAAGGACTCCATCCCGATAGCTACCGGTTAGTAGTTTTTAAAGACATGAGTAATGGTACTTCATTCGTCAGCCGTTCTACTGCTGCTTCAAAAGAAACAGTAAAATGGGAAGATGGCAATGAATACCCCCTGGTAAAGTTGGAGATTTCCAACACATCTCACCCTTTCTTTACCGGTAAGAACATGCTGGTGGATACGGCAGGACGTATTGATAAATTCAACAAGAGATATGCAAAAAAGGCAGAATAATATTAAATTGTGACACTACTCGATTCCGATTACCATCGGGAAAGAGTTTTGTTTTTCATGGCTATACTTTAGACCCCCTGATTCTTCAGGGGGTCTGTTTTTTTATTTTAGCACTGAGTTTGTTATCTTGCCAGTACACCCTCTTTCACTTATTATTAAACAAAAGATGCCAACAATTTTTTTAAATTTTAATACCGGTTTTACTTTGTAAGTTATGATTGCAGCGAACCAGTCCATGTGCATATCGGGGATGATGCAAGGAAAATTTGCAAGTTCTGGCTTAGGCATGGGGAGGTGATTTTGGCGGATAATTCGGGTTTTGCTAAACGGGAACTTAAAAAAATAGCTAAAACGGTGCAGTTGAATTACCAGTTAATTTTAAAAACATTCAATGAGTATTGCAAAGGATATAAGAAGTAAGAAACAAACAGCAGGTTGGGTAAACGATTTGCCATATAGCCAACTGCCAAGAATCAGTGAAGTGGCCTTTGTAAAAGATGAAATTGCTTTTGTACTTGATGATGAACGCATCATTTATATCCCCCTGTCATGGAGCAAAAAATTACAAAAAGCCAAACCCCGCCAACGTAAAAATTTCAAAACAAATGGTATCCATGTTTTTTGAGATGATGTGGAAGAGATTATAGGCGTAAAAAATATCTTATTTGGGAAGGAACTTTTTGTTTGATTTTATTGCACTTTTTCCAAATCCTTTTTTAGCAGGTAGCCAATAACTGTATTGTACTGATCTTTCATATAAGACACTTCTACAAAGTTCTTCAGCTCCCTGACATTGTTTACCATCTTGCCTTTTACTGCAAACTCTTTTCCCGGCTTGCTGCCCAATTTAGGGGTATTATAAAAAAATGTTTTAGCTGCTTTTACTTTCCATTCCCCTTCTGCCATATAAAAGGTATTGTTATCAAATTTCTCCACCGGTATTTCGCCAAGCTCTGTTTCTTCTATGGTTATATTTTTATTGGTATGCTGCGGGTCGCCAGCATTAAAACTGCTGTGTGTTTCTTTTACCAGGTACCAGTTTTTCTTCAGCGGTTTATATGCAAACCGGTAATCAGCACTCCAGCGCCAGCTACTGCCACCATAAAAGGAAAGGGTAAAGCTATTAGCCGATATTTTAACACCATTAAACGGGTCGCCAAATACACCACCACACTGGCGGCAGAAGATAGCCTTGTCATTACGGGCTATTTGCTTCAGTTTACCATCGGCCTGTCTTATGAGCAGCAGAAGTGGGCGGGCAAGCGCAGCATCCATAGTAGCAGTATCTTCTCCGGGTTGTTTTAAAATGAGGATGGCATCTGTTTTTTTATCACCGTTGATGTCGCCGGTTATATAGTCTAATGCCTCATACCCATTCGGGATAAAATATTTTGCTTCGGCAGGCACTATTTTTTCCTGGGCATTGGTAATAAGGGAAGTAAAAAATAAAAGGGTGGCGATGGATAGTTTGTGCATGGTGGTAATTTAATTCTAATGTAGACAATTAAACTATTAATGGATGCAAGTATATGGTGATTTATTAATAAATTATCATATGGGTTATGTCTTACCTTAACTATTAAAAGGATTGCCTTGAAGGGCTGATAAAAAAGGGTCATTTTCAAAAAAAAAAAAATTTTTCTTTCTTTTGTCTGGATACAAAAGAAAGAAACAAAGAAAAAATCATCCCAGCCTCCGATGTTGTGATTTGCTTTCAAATTATCATGTAGCTTAGCTCTTTAACAACACCCTCCGCAAAGTTTCAGGATGCTTTGTAGTTGCGATTTGCTTTCAAATTTTTTGTCCGGCACTTTTTATATTAAATGTCAGATTTTGATAAAATATAATCTCTTTATTGACGAAAGCGGCGACCATGGATTGAGTAACCTTAATCCTGACTTTCCGTTATTTCTGCTTTGTGGAATCATTATTGAATCGAATGACTATGAGAAATTACGGATTTCTTTTAATGAAATAAAAAAATCAATATGGAATAGTGAATACGTTATTTTTCATTCGAGGGATATCAGGAAATGTGAAAAAGAGTTTAAGTATTTATTTGATTTGGAAGTAAAAGCCAGGTTTTACAAAATGCTTGATACTGTGGTTGGTGATACTAACTATAGTATAGTTGCTTCAGGAATTCGGAAAGAAGAATACATAAAACTGTATGGAAGACTTTCCGACGATGTTTTACGAAATTAGCTTGTCATTTATTATAGAGCAAACAGTTTTATACTTAGATACCCAGAGTGAAACCGGCTCATCACTTTGCATAATTATTGAGAAGAGAGGTGCAAAAGAGGATAAAAAATTACATGAACATTTTCAGAAAATATTATCAAGGGGAACCGGGAGTATTTCGCCAGTAAAACTTGCAGAATATCAGTTAAGCATTGTGTTTAAAAATAAGAAGGAAAATATAAATGGGTTACAATTGGCAGATTTAATTGCTTATCCAATTGCCAGACATATTTTAGAGCCCGGAAGAATTAACCCTGCCTTTAATATTTTTAAAGAAAAATTTTGCAGAAAAGAAGATGATTTATACGGGTTGAAGGTATTCCCTTAAAAAACAAAGCCGGAATTACCCGGCTTCATTCCGATTGGGGACACCCCGATCCAAAATTCTTCATGGACAAATGTACAAAAAAATTGTGATTTGCTTGCAATTAGCCACCATTACTGTATTTTAGCATCGAAGCAAATCGCAATAAGGGTTATCCCGTTGTGAAAACATTAAGTTGCCCTCGACTTTAACGGGGGCTTTTTTCATTCCCAATCTATTCCATTTACCTGAGATTGGGATACCCCGAACGGGTAATTTTTGCTGTTTGGAAAGATATTTTGTGGTACAAGGGAAGTGTGAGGCTAAGCAAATGCTATGATTGCACAAAACGTTCCTAGGGAACGATAATATCGGTTTTATTTATTGGATTACCTATAAGATTTCCCTACAGGACAAATAGGATATTTTGATTATTGCTGACACTTCGACAAGCTCAGTAGCTAACAGAACCCTGACGGGCTGCCGGATGCCCGCCTGACCGGACGGGCAAGGAAGCGGAAAGCCCGCAGCGTAGCGAGGACTTGCAGTGGACAGCCGGGACTACAGTTGAGCAAAGAACCTGCCTACCGGCAGGCAGGCAGAACGGAGACAGCCCCTAATTTTCCTTACATTTAACGGATATTTATCCCCATGTCCAAACTCATTTTCACCGAGGAATTTTGCCAGCCGGAAAACCTGCATCCGTTTACACTAACAAGACAGATACAGGATATACGCATTGGCATACTTACCATCAGGGAAAAATGGGAGATGATGCTGGGTCTTCCTTCCTTTGACAAAAAGGAGGATGACTATAAAGACCTGCAGCGTTCTGTACATATTGATGAAGCAGTGGAGGATGGTGTTTGCTATATGATACATGGCAATGTGCTGCCCACCCCAAAATTGGTAAAAGCCATCCGCCGGCTGCAACATGGAGAGTTTATTACTACCAACAGCGGAACAGGGATTGTCTATTGCTTTACCAAAAATGAAATAGTGGACAGGCATAAAATAAAAGTAGGAAAAGCTGTTACTATTAAAGAAGAAATAAAAACGATTCAGTATCCCTGGGATATTTTTCAACTGAACGATTGGGCGATACGACAGGATTTTGCATTGCTGACTAAGAAGAGAAAGTCGCAACCAATATCAAAGACGAATAAGGTTACCAAAGCTTCACAGGTATTTATAGAAAAAGGGGCGAAGATGGAACATTGCATCATTAATGCTTCCACCGGGCCGGTGTATATTGGCAAGGGTGCAGCAATAATGGAAGGCTGCATTATCCGTGGCCCATTTGCTATGGGTGAAGAAGCCTGCCTGAAAATGGGAGCAAAAGTGTATGGTGCTACTACACTCGGCCCCCGCTGTGTGGTAGGGGGAGAAATAAAAAATTCGGTACTCTTTGGTTATTCTAATAAAGCACATGGTGGCTATCTTGGCGATTCGGTGGTAGGCGAGTGGTGTAATATGGGGGCGGGCACTACCAATTCCAATTTAAAGAACAATGCCAGCGATGTAAAAATATGGACACCGAAAGGAGAGATGAATGCAGGCAGTAAATGCGGTGTTATGATGGGGGATTATTCAAGAACAGCCGTTAATACAGCTATCAATACCGGAACGGTGATTGGTGTTAGCTGCAATATATTTGGGCAGGGGCTTACGCCGAAATACATTCCCAATTTTTCCTGGGGCAGTGAAGGAGTGAAGCGGTATGAATTAGAAAAAGCGTTGCTGGATATAGAAGGATGGAAAAAATTAAAAGGCCAAACAATAACTGATGATGAAAAAAGTATTTTGAAATATATCTTTGAGAAAGTTAATTAGACAATGTGCTAATTAGCAGATTAGCCAATTAAATACACAAAACAATTTATGAGAAAACAAATTGCAGCCGCTAACTGGAAAATGAATTGTACGTTTCAGCAGGGTGAAAAATTATTAGATGATATTCTTGGTGCAGAAATTGAATTACTGGCACACCAGTTTGCGGTGTTTGCTGTTCCTTATCCTTATTTATTAATGACAAGAAGTGAATTGGAAGATGGACAAAACTATTATGCGGCGGCACAAAACTGTCATCATAAAAAAGCCGGTGCTTATACCGGAGAAGTATCGGTGGAAATGCTGCATTCAATGAATATTAATTACTGCGTTGTCGGTCACAGTGAAAGAAGGGAGTATAATGCAGAAACAAATGTAATGCTTGCTGAAAAGGTGAACCTTTGTTTTGAAAACCATATCACCCCTATTTTTTGCTGTGGCGAACCATTAGCTATCCGGGAAGCCGGTACACAAAATGATTATGTGGCTGCACAATTAAAGGAATCCCTTTTTCACCTCCCCGGTGTTACCATAAAAAATATCATCATCGCTTATGAACCTATCTGGGCCATCGGCACCGGTAAAACAGCCAGTACGGAACAGGCACAAGAAATACACAACTATTTACGTTCTGTAATATCGGCGCAATACGGCGAAGTAATTGGCAACGAAATACCGATTCTGTACGGGGGTAGTGTAAAAGCTAATAATGCAAAAGAATTATTCAGTTGCCCGGATGTGGATGGTGGATTAGTAGGAGGCGCATCACTCGTAGCGGCTGATTTTATTGAAATCATTAAA
>JBKJIX010000135.1:0-4757 GCA_046598205.1 Chitinophagaceae bacterium | reverse complement strand
GTTCTTCTAATTTCATATTACCATCACGGCTGCGGGCTGTAGCATTGGGTTTTTGTTTGCTAAGCACTACTTCGGATAAAGTTTTGCGGTCATCCTGTAGCACCACCTGGTTATTGGTAACTGCATTCCTTAACTGTACATTATTGTTTTCAAAACCAATAGATCTTACCTGTACAGTAAGTACAGAATCAGGGTATGTAAGGTTGAAAAATCCTCTTACATCGGTATAGGTACCTGCATTATTATCCTGTACATTAGTAACGTTTGCGAAAGGAACGCCGTTATTATCAGCATCAGTAACCCGGCCCCGGAATACATTGGTTGCCTGGTTCTGATTTTGATCCCTGGAATAAGTATTGGTTTCCTCGTTTGCCTTACTGCTTGGGGTAATAGTGCGGTTGTTCTGCTGTGTTGACTGACCTTTTGCTATGCCGCCAGCAATAACAGTTTCCTGGTTATTGTTCTTTAATTTATTTTTTTTAAAGGCTTCTTCACGGGCAGCCTCATTCTTTTCGGTTACTTTATCAGTTACTATTCCCTTGTCTTCTTTTTTATCAGCAACCTTTGGGGGTAAAGCTGTTACAGGGGGTGCTTCTGCTGGTTTATTTACTACTATATCATCAAAAACTGTTTTGCTGGTAGCTACAGGTTTTTGTACTCCGGTATTGCTATTTGAGCTGACACCTGGTTTTGTTTCTTTATCGGTTGTAGCAACACTTTCATTTGTTGTCAGGCCATCAACCGATTTGATTTCAGAAACAGGTGCTGTTGTAGTGGGGGGGGTAACTAAAGTTGTTTTGCCACTATCAGCTGCATTACCCGTTTCTTTTTTTGTTGTTGTTGATTCGGCTATTCCGGCTTCTTTTTTATTAAATCCAAACTGGTAGATTAATAAACTGGCACCAGCCACAAATGCCAGCAGCACTGCTGCCCGAAGTAGTCTAAAATTATTTCGTGGTTGTGCTGCTTTCAGCGGAATCACTTTAGTATCTTCTGTTTTTTCAGTTAATCTTTTTTTCAGCTCCGCAATATCATTAGCAACATTTACACCGGCAACAGCATATCCTTCCATTGCATCCGCCAGGAAAGGGTCATCCATGGCTGCTTTTTCCAAGGCATGCCTTTCCTTATTTGAAAGCAAACCTTTGTGATATTTTTCAATATCAGCGGCGGTAAAATGTTTTATGTTGTTATCAATTGCCATGCCCCTGTCCCCTAAAGGGGGATTTAAAATTCATTTTTTTAAAAACTATTTATTTCACTATATCTTAAAATCAAAATTATAAACTCAAAATTATAAACGATCTGACTCCCGACTCCCGACTCCCGACTCAGTTTTCTCCATACAAATTTTCAAATTTCGTCTCCCGTTCTGTATCAGGCTTCTTACCTGGTTCCATTCCATTCCGGTTAATTGTACAATTTCGTTGTAGCATTTACTTTCTAAATAAAAGAGCCTGATTGTTTCAGCCTGTTCTTTTGCCAATGTGCCAAGACAGTATTCCATTTTCGTGAATTTTTCCTCTTTTTCCTCCCAAGGAGTCCTTTCGGACAGCACACCATTCAGATGCACATTTTCCTCCGATTGCACAAGTTCTGTTTTGAACTCCACCGTTTTCATATTCCTCGGTGTTCGCAATTGCATCAGGCAGTGGTTTTTGGCCACCTGGTGCAGCCAGCCCTTAAAATTGTCCACCTCATGCTTTTTCAATTTTGATACCAATTCTTCAAATATCTGCATCACACTGTCCTTAGCGGTTTCAGGTTCTTTATAATACTTCAGGCAAACCCCATAGACGAGTTCCATATACCGCTGATATAGTTCACCGAGTACAGCCATATCACCCGATTCTTTGTATAGGGCTACCAGTTCCTTATCGGTTAGTGATCCCGCCTGAGGCGAGAGGGATATATTGTTTATAAAAGCCAACGGTTAAAATTAATGAATAAAAATTTTATGCCTTTTATGCAATCCCCAAAATACCCGCATCAGGGTATCTAAACACCATTTTATGAAACGAATACTTATCCTTGTTACGCCGCTTATTTTAATAATGCTGGCTTTCCGACCTGTCAAATCTCATACTATTACAGGTACTATTACTGACGACAAAGGCTCTCCAATACCTTCGGCGAGTATAACGATGAGAGGAACTACACAGGGTACAAGCACTGATGCAAAAGGAGTTTACCACATTACTGTTTCCAAATCATCTGGTACATTGACGTTTTCAGCAATTGGTTATATATCAGTGCAGGAAAACATCAATGACCGTTCAGTTATTAATGTTACTATGAAAACAAACAGCCTGCAGACGCAGGAAGTAGTGATTGGATATGGGAGAAAAGTAAAAACAATGGAAGCTTATGGCCGGGGAATTGCCGGGGGGCAGATTATGCCATCACCATCTACTGGTTATTATAGTGGCGATGTGGATGAAGAAGAGTTTAGCCGGGAAGGATATGATAATATCAATGAAAACAAATTTCTGAAAGTAAAAGACAATCCTCTTTCTACTTTTTCAATAGATGTAGATGCGGCTTCTTACAGCAACGTCCGTCGTTTTCTAAACCAGGGACAATTGCCGCCGGCAGGTGCAGTAAGGATCGAAGAAATGGTAAACTATTTCCATTACACTTATCCACAACCAACAGGTAAAGACCCTTTTTCGATCAATACAGAAATATCTGATGCCCCCTGGAATAAAGACCATAAACTTGTGCTGATTGGTTTGCAGGGAGAAAAAATATCTACTGATAATTTACCGGCCTCTAATCTTGTTTTCCTGATTGATGTATCAGGCTCTATGAATGGGCCATTAAGACTTCCTTTAGTTAAATCTTCTCTCAAAATGCTGGTTGACCAGCTTCGCCAACAGGATAAAGTAACTATAGTCGTATATGCAGGTGCTGCTGGATTGGTTTTATCACCAACCAATGGTTCTGATAAAACTAAAATCAAAGATGCAATTGATAACCTTGAAGCCGGAGGTTCTACTGCTGGTGGTGCCGGAATAAAACTAGCTTATAAAACTGCAAAAGAAAATTTTGTAAAAGGGGGTAACAACCGTGTCATTCTTTGTACTGATGGAGATTTTAATGTAGGCGTTAGCAGTAATGATGAACTGGTAAGAATGGTAGAGGATGAAAGAAAAAGTGGTGTGTTTCTTACTGTATTAGGTTATGGTATGGGCAATTACCAGGATAGTAAGATGCAGCAACTAGCCGATAAAGGAAATGGCAACCATGCTTACATTGATGGCATCAGCGAAGCAAAAAAAGTATTGGTAAATGAATTTGGCGGTACGCTGTTTACTATTGCAAAAGATGTAAAACTCCAGGTAGAATTTAATCCTGCTAAAGTACAAGGCTACCGCCTGATCGGGTATGAAAACAGGATGCTGGCCAAAGAAGATTTTAACGATGATAAAAAAGATGCTGGCGAATTAGGAAGTGGTCATACTGTAACTGCATTGTACGAAATAATACCAGTAGGAGTGAACAGCGATTTTCTAAAAGGAGTTGATTCATTAAAATACCAGAAAAATATTGAGCCACTCAGCAAATCTTCTCAAAGCGATGAGATACTGACGGTGAAATTCCGCTACAAAGCACCCGATGGAGATGTAAGTAAACTGATAGAGCATCCCGTATTAGATAAACAAATTATTATTGCTAAAACATCCGACAATTTCCGTTTTGCTGCATCGGTAGCTCAGTTTGGTATGTTGCTCCGCAATTCAGAATTCAAATCAACTTCTTCTTTTGATAATGTATTAAACCTTGCCCGTAAAGCAAAAGGAAATGATGAGGAAGGTTATCGTTCAGAATTTGTAAGGCTGGTGGAAAGTGCACAAATGCTGGCTAAAGGAAAACCCGAGCCTAAAAAAGGTGATTTAAGTTCTAAATAAATATCGAACCGATGAACAAGGAATTTTGAATGATGAAGTAAGCTTTAAAAATTAAAGAGTCTTCACTACTTCCTCTGTTCTTTATTCCTTGTTCTTCTGTTCCTCTGTTTAATATTCTCTCTCCGGCTGGCAATTTTTTTATTCATCTTTTAAATAAAATTTCATGAAATTTTTATTTAAAAAAAGAAACGCATTGCTGTCAGTATCGGCTTTAGTTGTTGTAGGATTGTTGGCTACAACCAACATTAAAAACGACAACCCGGAAAAGAAGGTGGTCAAGTGTTGTAACAATCCGGCATTGAACCACGTCTGTATTATGAAAACAATTATTGGTACAGATACCAGCCAGGAAGGAAAACTGATCAGCACTTTTAAAACACCGGAAAAAGTTGAAGCATCTATTAAAAAAGGATTGGATTGGATGGGTAAGGCACAGGCACCGGATGGTGGCTGGGGTGCAGGCACACATAGCAGGCAGGATATAAAAGACCCTCATGCTGTAACTAGCGATCCGGCAACTACGGCACTTGTTGCTATGTCGTTATTGAGAACAGATAATACACTGAACAAAGGCGATCATTCAAAAAATTTAAAGGAGGCCACTGCTTTTTTATTAAAAATTACAGAAGAATGTCCCGATAACCAGCCATACTTAACAACACTTACCAACACACAGCCACAAATAAAGCTAGGCAGAAATATTGATGTGATATTGACGGCCCAATTTTTTACTAATACCATTTAGACATTAAAAATACTCTTAAAGGTTTCTTTATAGAATTGGTTACCACAAATTGATTTTATAAGTTCGGGTGTTACCAGGTTTGTAATTTCGGATAACTTGTT
>JBKJIX010000038.1:0-22022 GCA_046598205.1 Chitinophagaceae bacterium | reverse complement strand
TGGTATCGGTGAGCATCACCGTGCCGACTATGCCGTATCCACTCCCGAAATTATTTTAGCTGCTGCTGCTACGGTTACCAAAAACATCAAACTCGGCAGTGCTGTATCGGTATTAAGTTCATCCGACCCTGTAAAACTTTATCAAAGCTTTGCTACAATAGATCTTCTGAGTAACGGAAGGGCAGAATTAGTAGCAGGCCGGGGCAGTTTTATAGAATCATTTCCGTTGTTTGGTTATAGCCTCGAAGATTATGATGAACTCTTTGAAGAAAAACTAAACCTCTTACTAAAAATTAACAAGGAAAATCCAATTACATGGAAAGGAAAGTTCAGACCTGCATTAAAAGACCAGGAAATATTACCCCGTGCTGTTAATGATCATCTCAACATTTGGGTAGCCGTAGGTGGCACACCGGCATCGGTGTTAAGAGCAGGTACTCATGGTGTGCCGGTGATATTTGCGATTATCGGCGGCAACCCGGTTCAGTTTAAATCTTTGTTTGATTATTATAAAGAAGTGTACCAGCATTTCAAACATGACATGAATAAATTCCAAGTAGGTGTACATATGCATGCTTTCTTTGGAGATGATAGCCAGCAAATAGCGGATGAATATTATCCCGTTTACTCAACACAGATGGACAGGGTTGGGCAGAGCCGTGGATGGCCGCCATACCAGCAGCAGCAATATGTAGCTGGCAGAAGCAGCAAAGGGCATTTGATAATTGGTGATGCTAATGAAGCCATTGATAAAATACTGCACATGCAGGAACTGTTTGACCTTACCCGTTTTTCAGCTCACATGGATGTAGGTGGGCCATCGCATTCATCACTTATGAAATCAATCGAGATTTATGGAACTAAGATTGCACCTAAAGTGAGAGAGGCCCTGAAAAAATAAAACCTTTTAATCCGTTATTTCAAAGAGCTACCTGAAACAAATACTGGAAATAGCAGACATCAAACTATTAGCAAAATAGGCCTGATAAACCTTTCATCAAAACAATTGTGAGTGAATAAAGTATCTTATAGCAATTACATTAAAAATACATTTTGCACACGGATGACACGGATTGGAAGATAAACACAGATTTTTCTGCTACGCAGAAATCCGGAATTTTGATTTATCAAAATAATCTGTGTTTATCCGTTTAGTCCGTGTGCAAATTCCTGCTTAATAAACTCCTTGACCAGTTTACTTTTAATGTAATTGGTATTATTCATGGTTGCTATTTTCCTTTACGAACCGGCAAGTGTTCTCTCAAAAATAGCTTGGTGGTTGATAAATGCCTGGATGAGACATCAGCAATGGCATAAAAGAATAGTGTACTTTTTCCAACGGCAAGATAGGCCACTAAATTAATTATGTAATGACTACGGACCGGGACCATCGCCGATGAATTTTTATAGGGGACTCGTCAGGGGAAGATTTTAAAGGATAAGATGAAACATTGGCTTACTAAAAGTATTAATTCAATTTTAAAAGGCAACAGCAGGGACATATGTTTACTAATAACTATCCCTGCTGTTGCAGATTTATTTGAAAGTACAAACAGTAATAATAACCTGCAATACCTCTATACAGAAAGCTTCTGTAAATTATCCAATAATCCAAATACTTTCAATAACCAGATTACAACAATAATTACTACAACTCCATTAAGAATTCTTTTGATGGAGCTTTGCATGGGGATGTAAGAATTAATAAGCCAAAGTACAACTCCGACAACAATCAACACACCGATAATAGTTAGAATGGGCATAATAATAAGTTTAGTTTTTAAATAATTGATGTAAGTAAAACAAAGCCCATACCACATAATAGAGTGAGTGAAAACTGGCTTTTTCGGGATATGCGAAAATGATTGGCTGCGATTTTGAGGCAGAATTTCCCCGATGAGGTAATTTAAAAGGTTGTGGCGGTTAAACTTTCAGATTTCAAAAATACCTTTCTATCTCCGACACGATTGGTATCGGGTCCGGCCATTAAATTTATTATGTTGAGAAAGACTGCTGGTTGAGATATTGCCTGTGAACGTTTTGTTTGGGGACTCATCAAGAAAGAAAAGGCTGCAAGAAGGGGTTCAAAATTTAAAAAGGTTCTGTAAATTTGATTCTATCAACATTATGAGACAATGACAAAGCTGCCAACGAGAGAACAACTTTTGAATCCCGTAATTAATGCCCTAGTGGAGTTGGGGGGATCTGGTTCTGTTGATGAAATCAATGAAAAAGTTATTGCAAGCTTTAAAATACCTGAGTCATTAGTTAATATTCCGCATGACAAGAGTAAACAAGATGGAAGAACTGAATTAGAGTATGAGTTAGCATGGGCTAGGACAATGCTTAAGTCTAATGGCTATATTGCTAACTCAAAACGAGGTGTTTGGGCAATTGTAGATAAATCGAACGTCGATGTGAAGGAAGTTCAAATTTCTTTACAAAAATTAAATCCTGAACAGGAAGAGGAATTAGAAGAAAACTGGAAGTCTAAATTATTGCGAATTATAATTGAAAAACTAAGCCCGGATGGGTTTGAAAGATTAATACAAAGGTTTTTAAGAGAAAAAGGATTTAGCCATGTGGAAGTAACTGGAAGAAGTGGCGATGGCGGAATTGATGGAAAAGGGATTGCTAAAATCAATGGAATCCTAAGTTTTCATATTGTTTTTCAATGTAAAAAATATCAAGGAGGTGTTTCTTCTGGACAAATTAGGGATTTTCGTGGTGCTATGTCAGGAAGGACAGATAAAGGACTTTTTATAACTACAGGCTACTTTACCCGTGATGCAATAAAAGAGGCAAACCGAGAAGGTGCTCAAACAATTGACCTAATTGATGGTGAAAAACTAGTAGATAAACTTAAAGAACTAAGTCTGGGAGTAAATATTGAATTTGTCGAAAAAGTAATTATTGATGAAAAATGGTTTGAAGGAATATAGTTTGAGGATATTGAAAGGGAATAGTTAAGGGAAGGGGATACTACAGTTACTTATGAAGTTGTTGAATTCAGCAGAATTATTAAAGAATAGAGTAGTGCCGGATATAGATTTATTTTTCCTGTCGTATCCAAAGCTAATTGTCAGCCAAGAACCCTTATAGCATTTACAAGTAGGAATAGTGCAGCCATTTTCTACAGATGTTGAAATACCCTTCTTAAGATTTACACTCCCACTTCCTTTTACTATCCCTTTAGAGTTGACATTTTTATGTGTCCAATTTTTAATAGTCATATCTTACAATTTAAAACGAATTCTAAATTTAAAATAAAATTTTATCAACAATATTCTGTCAAATATCGAAAGGTTGCCGCTTTTACGGCGATTCCGACTGCTAAATTCATTATGTTGGTAAAGACCGCTGGCCAAGACTTCATCTTTGCTAATTTCGAATAATCACATTCAC
The DNA here is from genome assembly GCA_046598205.1 of Chitinophagaceae bacterium. Taxonomy (GTDB): domain Bacteria; phylum Bacteroidota; class Bacteroidia; order Chitinophagales; family Chitinophagaceae; genus JJ008. The sequence continues at coordinate 18,617 of JBKJIX010000038.1, read as the reverse complement.
AAAACCATAAACCAGCTTTAATATTATTTCTTAGTACACAAACAAATAGAAAATGTTTTTATACTCCGAAGATAGCTACCAACTGCCTGTAAGATGGAGAGTTAAGAAAAACCCTGTTTTTCGCTTACTTGATAACATACAATGGGTAGATAATTTTTTTTCTTATGGCGAAATTCAGCTGAGTTGTTTTGCGAAATTCAGACAACATCCAAACGAAGCTCAAGGAGATATTAGAGAAGGGAATGCACTTTGTTATTTTGAAGATAAGAAAGGGAATACAATAGGTATTCAGTATGAATCAGGATTAAATAGTCTTGTGCTTTCGACAACTGAGCAGTTGACAGATAGAGTCATATCTGACTTTAAGGCTGTAGGCGCAATTAAAATATTGGACACAACAAATTTTGCTCTCGAAATCTCTAAGAAATTAAATTTTTGTTTTGGTGGTCTTGAAGGAAGATGCCAATATGAGGATGGAAGGGCTTATCTGCTGAAAAATTATAAACAATTAGCTGATTTATATAAAAAGCACGGCGAGATAAATAGTACTGAGTTTAAATATATGCTTCAGTCAATGACTAATGAGTATGAAGTATTTCTCAAAACGAAAGCTTATGAGTACCAAAATGAATATAGATTGGCTTGGCATACTAATGAGGTTGTAATTTCGAACTTGATAATAAGATGTCCTGAAGCCAAAGTGTACTGTGAAAAAGTAGTCTTTTAATGAATCTTTTATTTTGCAGAATGTATGAATTTTTAAAGGGACTCTTTTGCTAAGCCGAATAGAATTACCGAACAATGAAGTGAGCAATTCTTCCACCGGATGAATTGAGACAACAGGCGATGATAGTAGCACAAAAGCTGGCTAAACAATCCCTCAATTCCTCCCTCGTCGGAATGACAAAGACCCTGTTCAGGCTGGTGATTCCTCACCTAAAACCGCTACCTTTGCCCACTTGAAAAATTTAAAAAAGTAATCCTCCGCCGATTGGCGGAGATAGGGGCACATGAAGAACATCCGTAATTTTTGCATCATCGCTCATATTGACCATGGCAAATCCACCCTGGCTGACCGCCTGCTGCAAAGTACCGGCACCATCAGCGACCGGGATATGAAGGACCAGGTACTCGACGATATGGACTTGGAAAGAGAGAAAGGCATTACCATTAAAAGCCATGCCATCCAGATCAACTATAAGCACCGACCCTCCTCCGCTGAAGCTACGGCGGGCATGGTGGAGCAGGAATATATACTGAACCTGATTGATACCCCCGGCCATGTGGACTTTAGCTATGAAGTGAGCCGGGCACTGGCTGCCTGCGAGGGCTGCCTGCTATTGGTGGATGCTACACAGGGAATACAAGCCCAGACTATCAGCAATTTATACCTTGCAATTGATAATGACCTTGAGATTATTCCCATTGTCAATAAAATTGATATGGACGGGGCAATGATAGAAGAAGTAGAAGACCAAATAGTAGAACTGATAGGTTGTAAAAGGGAAGATATACTGCATGCCAGCGGACGTACCGGTGTTGGTGTGGAAGCTGTGCTTGATGCAATTGTAAAAAGGATTCCTGCACCTGTGGGAAAACCTGATGAGCCGTTGCAGGCATTGATATTTGACAGCATGTTCAATTCGTTCCGGGGTATTATCGTTTATTTCCGGGTGCGGAATGGAAAGATTAGGAAAGGCGACAAAGTAAAATTTGTTTCCACCAACCAGGAATATGAAGCAGATGAAGTAGGCATCCTGAAGCTGAAGATGACGGAAAAGAAAGAAGTGCTTTGCGGCGATGTGGGCTATCTGATTACTGGCATTAAAAATGCAAAAGAAGTGAAAGTGGGTGATACCATTACACTGGCCGCTAATCCTACACAGGAAATCATCAAAGGTTTTCAGGAAGTGAAGCCGATGGTGTTTGCGGGTATCTTCCCGGTAAATACGGATGACTTTGAAGAGCTTAGGGATTGTATGGACAAGCTTCAATTGAACGATGCTTCACTGACGTATGAATTAGAAACATCGCAGGCATTGGGTTTTGGTTTCCGTTGCGGCTTCCTCGGTATGCTGCATATGGAAATTATACAAGAAAGATTGGAGAGAGAGTTTAACCAGACAGTTATTACTACAGTACCCAACGTTAATTTTATTGCCTATACTACGAAGGGAGAAAAAATAATTGTCAATAACCCCACTCAATTCCCCGACCCGGTAAAGACAGAACGAATAGAAGAACCTTTCATCAAAGCACAGATCATTACGAAACCGGAATATATAGGCAATATCATGACTTTGTGTTTGGGTAAAAGAGGTATCCTGATGAACCAAAGCTACCTGACCACAACAAGGGTGGAGTTGATATTTGAAATGCCGTTAACAGAAATTGTTTTTGATTTTTACGATAAATTAAAATCACAAACGAGAGGTTATGCGTCGTTTGATTATCACCCCATTGGTTTCCGTGATGCAGATATTGTGAAAATGGACATATTGTTGAATGGTGATAAAGTAGATGCATTAAGTGCATTGATACACCGGGGCAAAGGACAGGAGTTTGGCAGAAAGCTTTGCGAAAAACTAAAAGAACTGGTTCCCCGTCAACAATTCCAGATTTCTATACAAGCAGCTATTGGTGCCAAAGTGCTGGCAAGGGAAACCCTGTCAGCTATGCGGAAGGATGTAACGGCTAAATGTTATGGTGGTGACATCAGCCGTAAACGTAAACTGTTAGAGAAACAGAAAGAAGGTAAGAAACGGATGCGGCAGATAGGAAATGTGGAAGTGCCACAGGAAGCCTTTCTGGCGGTGTTGAAGCTTGACGATTAAGTTTTGTAAAAGTGAAATAATGAATTAATACAGGTATCCGTTATGATGCCTGTTTTTGTTTTAGCCTTTTAATTAGTAGTTTTGAACTATGTACACTCTCAAGCATATATTAGAAACACTTAAAGCTAAGAAGCCTGACCTTCAGAAAAGGTATCCAATTTCTGAGCTCGGGGTGTTCGGATCTTATGCAAGAGGGGACATTAATGAAAAAAGTGATATTGATATATTAGTCGATTTTAATGACCGCATAGACGGATTCAATTATATCAGACTGGCACACGAACTGGAAGACCTCTTTCATCATAAAATAGATATGGTTTCCCGTCGTGGTATTAAGGCCCGTTATCTTCCATATGTTGAAAAAAATCTGATACATGTCTGAAAGGGATCTACTGCTTTTATTGGAAGACATTACTTTTTCAATCAATCACATATTTGATTATACCCGGGAACTAAGTTTTGAACAATACGAGCAGGATCAAAAGACGAAAGATGCTGTAGAAAGGAATTTTATGATTATCGGCGAAACAGTTTCAAGAATGCCCGATGATTTTAAAAGCCAGCATGAACAAGTTGAATGGCGAATCCTTAAAGACTTCCGCAATTTCATTATCCATGAGTATTTTGGAATAAATGATATGATTGTTTGGGATACAATTGTTTTACGATTGCCGGACTTGCAAAAAGATATTCAACTGTTAATTCAGATAATAGGCACAGAACAATCTGATTCTTGAAGCTCTCTCAAATTATAAATTATCCGCTGGGGCTGCTGGGCCTGAAGATCATCCGAAAATCGAGATTGGAACTGGTGAATCTATCCGATATTGAACAGGATAAGAAATTTCTGGACTTATACAAGAAAGTAAAAGATTTAACGCTGGTACCGATTGAAAGATGTTATTCATTGTACCAAACGGTCAACTATATTATCAAAAATAACATTGAAGGAGATTTGGTGGAATGTGGTGTATGGAAAGGCGGCAGTTCAATGCTGATGGCTTATACATTACTGGAAGCAGGTATTAGTAACCGGAAGATTTACCTGTATGATACATTTGAAGGGATGACAAAACCCGGCGAGATGGACGGGGAGGAAGAAAAAGATCAGTGGGAAAGTGGAAAGGTAACAGATACACTTAATAATATGTGCTATTCTCCTATTGAAGAAGTAAAGGTGAATATGAACAAAACAGGTTATCCGGCAGAAAATATAATATTGGTAAAAGGTAAGGTGGAAGAAACTTTACCGGGAACAATGCCTACTCTAATTTCTTTATTGCGATTAGATACGGACTGGTACGAATCCACAAAACATGAATTGATTCATCTATATCCATTGGTAAAAAAGCATGGGATATTGATTGTGGATGATTACGGAGCATGGCAGGGTGCAAGAAAAGCTACAGACGAGTATTTTAGTTCTATTCCCAATACTTTTTTAGTCAGGATTGATTATACCGGCAGAATTGTTATCAAGTAAAGGCTACTACAATTTTACATCTTCCAGCAACCATAAGCCGAGATAACGCACAGCAGCATCTTCAATATGATCTTTTATTTTTTTGATTGGCGCAGGTAAATTAAACGGTTCCAGCTCAAGATTGATAGGACGAAAATGACCGGTTAATATCTCTGTATTTCTTTCAACCGGGTAAGTACTGGCCAGCATGTATTTTATTCCACAGCGTTTAAAGTTTTGAATTACTTCAATAATCTCTTTTTTTCGTAAATGGATAAAACAATCACGGCATAATACCAGGTCGGCGGCCGGAAGATCATCAGTAATAATGTTTGCGTTGATGAAATTTTTATCCGGGTAGTTTATTTTGTTAGCTTCTATTATTTCTGGCACAATATCGGCACCAGTGTAATTAATCCCTGCCAGATCAACATTATTTATCCAGTTACCATCACCACAGGGAGCATCCAATAGTGTTTTTATTTGAAGCGAATGAAGTATCTCTGGCAATTGCTGACGGAGATGGGTCGTATATGCTAACGTAGAACCGGGGCCGGAAATACTTTCAGCAGAACCCCAGCCATTTCTTTTATAAATAGACCGGAATACTTTTTTTGTATTCTGCGGGAACAGTAACCTTACTTTATTTATTATCCGGGATAGCATACAATTTTCGGTTTAAATTTATAATTGTATTTTAGATTTTCAACACCTGATAATGAGTTCTGCCAAATTTTATGACCATTTCATTAAAAACCAGGTGGAATCCAGTATTAATGACAGAATAGCTGGCTTATACCGCCGATTGTGTAAAATGGGTTTGCACACAAATTCTACCGTATTGGAAATTGGTTGCGGAATTGGTACACTCACTTACCTGCTTACCCGGAAAGTTAAAACAGGAAGGGTTGAAGCAACCGATATAAGTCCTCAGTCTATTGAGTATGCAAAAAAGAACCTGGTAAGACCTAATCTATCCCTTTTTGCGGGTGATATTTTGCAACTGGAGCCAACTGCAAAGTCATTTGACTTTATTCTCCTCTTTGATGTGATAGAGCATATACCGATAGAAGATCATGCAGCATTATTTGCAAAGATTAACGGGTGGATGCATGATGATTCTTCCCTGCTAATTAATATTCCCAACCCTGCTTCTATTTTATTTGATGAAAAGAATAATCCTGCTACGCTGCAGGAGATTGATTAGCCTGTTTACCCAGATCACTTGGCAACTGTACTGGCAAAAGCAGGGCTTGACATTATTCAATTTGAAACGTACAGTGTGTGGGTAAAAAATGATTACCAGTTTATCGCAATAAAAAAAAGAAAAGAGTTTGAAGAAATAATCCTCAGTAAGCAAAGAAATGTTTTTCAGAAAGGAATCGTATGGTGTGGCAGAAAATAGAGAAAAATCATGTACCGCTATCCTCCAAAATTATAAGTGGCAAGAATAGCCTTCACTTATTGCTGAAATAATTTTTCCCATTGTTCATAGACTCTGTCCGGATAAAATTGTTCAACGGCAGCAAGTGCATTATCACTCATTGTTCTTCTTCTTTTGTTGTCCTTGATCAATGCAGATATTGATTTGGCCATTTCAACTATATTTTCTTTTGCGATCAACAAACCTGTTTTATTATGCTGAATAATATGTCTTGGTCCGGTATCACAGTCAAAAGCTACACAAGGAATACCGTTGCTCATAGCTTCCAGCAGCACCAGTGGGAAACATTCGTTGCGGGATGTCATTACAAAAATGGATGCCTGCTGATACTCTGTTGTTATATCAATAGCAGCAGCATGTTGAAGAAGTAGTTGCTGGCTAAGATTTTCTTTTAGTATAAATTGCTTTACTTCTTCTTCCTGCGGACCATAGCCAATCACTTTCCAGGTGAGGCCGGGGTTTTCTTGTAAAACAATTTTAGCAACCGACATAAAAAGGTCAATACCTTTTATATGATTGAATCTTGTCACCGAGAGAATATCTGTTTTCTTGTTTTGTTCATAGGAGGGCAGTGTTTTTCCTTCAGCCGGCGCAATGAAATTGGGGATTACGACAGCTTTTTTACTGACAGCTTCGTAATGATTTCTTTCATCTGCATTAAGGCAAACAACAGCATCTAATCTTTGGAAAGCCCGGTTGGATACAAAATTCCAGAACGAACTTTTAGTTATAGCTCCAAAATGATGGTGTTCCCAGGAATAGAGTTTCGCCTTCTTACCGGCACCTGAAAAAACTGTGGCTACGGCAGAAGGATATTCTGTGGCAATGATCTGGCTGGGTTGAAGTTCTTTTAAAATTTTTCTGAGTTTCAGTACATCACTCAGTAGTTTTATTTTCCGGCTAACGACATTTCCCTCTTCAGATATGCCGAAGGAGAGAGGTAGTTGAATAATTTTTATATCTTGATGAAGCGGATAAAATACTTCTTTTGCTTTATCCAGTATAATCAATGTTACTTCGTTTCCTTTTTCTTTGAACAGGTTAGCTAAAGTTATAACAGCTTTTTCATAGCCTCCCGGCACATTAAGATAAGAGCAAAGGATGGCGATATGTTTGACGGCAGCCAGTGGTTATAATTTTTCAGCCAGTTTGAAAAAGAAACGTTTCATTCTTGTACGAAAGCGAAGTTTGTGCTTTATTTTATAAGAAGATGAGTTATATTTTGCCGGGTTAAAATCGCTGAGGTTTTTCAGCAGGTCGAAATTTTCTTTCTGCAATCTACTCATGTATTCGTCAAGATAAGGCTGGAGCAGTTCATCGTTCTTGTTAATAATGTTTACAATGGTATCTTTCGCAAAATGAATAAAGACCGGTTCAAACTCTTTATTGATCAGCAATTTTCCATTGATCATTTCTCTTTTTGAAGTATCAATATTCCAGGAAGCGAGGTTGCAGCCCCGGTGTTTTATCACTTTCACATTATCAAATTGTACAGGCAGAATGTCAAGATACTTCTGATCAACAAACAAGCCGAGGTCTTTCAGGTCTTCCGTTTTATAATGGCAAAGTCCGGCCCACCAGGCCATTGCATCAGCTCCATTTTTATTGGCTCCTACAAAACCTGCATTGTATAAACCGCCTCTTAATACGGCCAACAAACTGTCTTCATTTTCTGTTGGATCAATATTTGCCCAATGTGGTGTAAGCAACACATTATTATTATCCAGTTCATTAAAAAGGAAATCAAAATTGTTGACGAAGTAAACATCAGGGTCAGCGAACAATACTTTGTCAAACCCTTTTTCTAACAGATAACCAATGAACACCGGCTTTAATGCCCACCTGAAATAATCAGCATTAGTTTGCCCATACTTTTTTTGAATGCCTTTGAAATAAGCTGAATCAGCCAGCGAATCAGGTGAATGGATAACAAGGCTATCCGTTGAAGCATAATTATGTTCATCTACTACCAACACCTGCAAAGGAGTGCCTGCTCCATGCTTTTGTAATGAAGCATACAGCACTTTTGCCAGTGGCAGGTAATCGGCTGTTATGATGGTGCATACTGTGTGCATCAGTTATTTCACTTTACCTGTGAAAAAGGCTTGTAATGGATTAACAGGTGGGTTTGCTTTTCTGTTCTGAATAGCAATTTCATACGCTTTATTTCTATCGCCAAGGAATTTTTCTTTACTAAAGCTTCTTTCAAGCCCTGTGAATACATTTTCACTCAATGAACGAATTAGTTCTTTATCTTTTTTCAGTTTTATCATGGCATCCGCAATTGAATTTATATCATCTGCATCCGCCAGTATCATTTCTTTTCCGGCTATAAATAAGGAAGATACCCCCGCTTGTTTGGTAATGATCATTGGCTTTTTACGATTGGCTGCTTCAAGTGCAACATAATTAAATGTTTCCCATGCCGAAGGTATTATGATCGCCTCGCTGTTGTTAAGATAATCAAGTAACTCTTTTCTTGGGATTCCTTTTTTCCAAATAAAACTCTTTTGCCAAATAGCCGGAAATTTTTTCTTTATGTATTTCGAAACCGTAGAACCTTCCGGTCCGGTGTAAGTGTCATCACCAATCCAGGTGATCTTTATCTCAGGATAGCTCGTCTGTAATGATTGTAGTACTTCGGCCATTATTAAAGCACCTTTACAAACCTGTAAGCGGCTTGCTACAACAAACGTATTTTTAGGATTTGACACTGCTTCAGAATTATCGTTTATCCATGGAGCAGTAGCGTATAGTACTTTTTTATTGAACAATTTTGCAACCTCCTGCGTATTACTTTGGCTGTGGCAAATAATGCTATCAGCTTGCAGTATTGAATTAGTTTCCAGGAAACGGATGATCGATAAGTTTTCATCCTGGTTATAAAATTCATGCTGGCTTAACTGCGTCAGCATACTATGGCACATAATAACAACGGGTGGGAGAGAGGCGTCAATTAGAAAAAGCCCCAAACCGCCATAATCGGAGCATTCAATAATATCAAACTTAAACGCAGGATTATTCTCTGTCATCCATTTCCTCATAGCTGTTCCAAGACTCAGCCACACAACTGCTTCCCGGCTGCCGGATTTAATAAAGCGGCTGAAATAATTGAACTGTTGATCGTAACTGTTTTTTAGTGTAATAATAGTGATGCCATCCTGTTTTTTAATTGTATCAGCTCCTTTAAGATTATTGAAATCAACTGTTAGGACTACTACATCATGACCAGCTTCTTGTAAAAGTCTGACCAGGTAAGAATTATGAGTGGCTATACCTGAATTATGCGGAGGGAAGGAATCTGTAGCAATACAAATGGTCATGGGGACTAAAGTAGCTATTTTTTTTGACTAATTTCGTCTATAGCACCGGCACTGCGGGAAGTAGTTATTTAAAATATGACCTTGTGTTTTTTGCCTGTTATCTTTTGCCATATAAGACTACGTAATACTTTCCGGGAAAGTGGTTTATTAATGGCTGCATAGGAAGCAAAAAGGTTTCTTCCGTACTGGTATCCATCTTTCATTATTCCAAAACCAAGGTATTGAAGGGTAAAAAAATCTATAACTTTTTTCTTAGAACTCACAGAATCCTGATTGCATAAGTAATCAAGAATTCTGAAACATTCCAGCTTGCTTTGCGAAGATTTTATGTTGCGGAGGAAACTATTTTCATGTAACCGGAATGTATTCATTGGTTTTGCACTGTAAGAAACATTGGTATGACAGGCTACAGCAAGCTGGCAATACCAATCGCCATGATAGATATATGTTTCCAGTTTGTTGACAATGTTAAGCAGAAGATCTTTTCGGAAAACAGCGGCACTGGTGTTGTTGATTGTACAGACAAATTTCAGGTTCTCATTTATTTCATCTTCTCCTTTTATATTGTAATTGGCTGACCATTTGGTTGTTTTGAAAAACTTATTCTTGAGCTCTGCAAAGAATTTGTATCGCAGTGGTGTATTGCCTTCTGCACGACATTCGGAATCGCAATAAAAAATACCTGTGCCGGAATTTTGTTGAATCGCTTTATTGGCAGTTTCAAGAAATAGCTTGTCTGCTATATCATCACTTTCTGCTATCCACACCCAATCTTCTTTGGCCTGGAATATTCCTTTTTTCCATTGCCTGAAAGGAGATCCGCTATTTTCTTCATTATATACAATGTGGCTTATTGTGGGGTTACTTCTGTATTGCTCAATTACTTCACGGCTTTTATCGGATGAATGGTCATCGAGAATAATAACTTCTGATGGTGCATAAGTTTGATTGAGCACAGAGTCTATCCGTTCTCTCAAAAAATCAGCATGGTTATAGTTAGGGATTATGACAGAAACCTTTATCATTCTTATGCATCCTTCTTTTTGAATAATTTTTTAACCAGTTTAACAGGATAGAGTATTGCATGCCCCACTTTATAGGTAATTGTATTCGTTACCATTTTTTCTCTGGCTGATACGGCTTCGCCAAATACAGACTGTCCGTTAAAAACGCTGTTATTAATTACTGGTAAAGAAGTATCAGATGCTAAAGCGATACAATAAAGACGATTTTCTCCGGCATCATTTTTTATTTCCTGGTAATTACCTTTGTAAGTTTTTAACCCCTCGCTGCTTTCTGATGTTATAACTGAGGAAAGGGTTATCTGCTGGCTGAATACCTGTACATTTTTGAAATATTGATGCAGAAGTGTTTTGAATTCTTCCTCGTAAAGTTCTTTTACATGAAAAGGATTTTTACGGCCTGTGTTATCTGTATAGTTTTTTTTATCGGGTGTGGAAATAATTAACAATCCACCAGGCTGTAACACTCTTTTTATTTCATCCATCATTTTTTTATGGTCAGCAATATGTTCGAGGGTTTCAAAACTTACCACTACCTCAAATTGTTTATCAGCAGCAGGGATTTTCTCAACTGTGCCGGTAAAAAATTCAAGGTTTTGTTTTTGGTATTTTCCTGTTGCCAGTTTAACAACGTCATTATTAATATCAACGCCGGTAACATGAGCAGCATTTTTTGCAAGCAGATTTGAACCGTATCCATCGCCACAGGCAATATCAAGTACCTTTTTGTTTTTAACCAATTCCATAGCAATAGCATACCGGTGCAGGTGTTCGATAGATGTTTCATTAAAAACATCAGTTTCCAATCTTTCTCCTGTCCAGTTTTTGTTATCACTCATGTTGTATCAGGAAATTCTTTTTAAATAACCGTTTACATTGAAAGTAGCATTAGGGCCAAAAAAGTCGCACCATTTTCTATCTATAATAAAATTCTTGTTTTTTTTGACAAACTCAGCTACTGCTTTTTGCGGGCCACCATTAAATTCTCTTTCCCTGCCTAATTCGCTTACAATGCCATCCTCAGCAATGAAGTAAGAGTTCTTAGATACGAATGGCGAAAATTTAGTCAAAGCGTCCCGTGTATCTTCATAGGTATGTGAACCATCTTCAATAACAAGTATCGTTTCATACTTTGATAAAAGATTGGTATCATAATTCATAAAACCATCTTTATACACTTTAATACGGGGGTGTGAGAGGAGAGAAGCATCTTCTTCATTCACCGACAAGTCTATTGTATGTATTTCTCCTTTCTTATTTAATTCCAGCAGATCGGCAAGATAAAGTGCAGAGCCACCTTTATTAGTACCAATTTCTATTATTACATCAGGTTTTACTTCCCAGATCAACATTTGATATAGAACATAGTCAAACGGACACTTGATAGCTGATACACCTTTATAGCTAACCTTAAAATGACCTGCTTCAATATCCTTTAATTTAAAGTCTGTATTTTTCGAAAAAATAGACATATCTATATCAATTTGTTTTAATGGCCTCCCATGGAATTAATGGCCGCACTACACCCGGAAAATCATCCGCATAATTTCCCCTTGCAGATAACTTTGAAAAGTCCGTATATGTTTCAAAACTAAGGGCATCATGTTCATGTACTAAAATATCCACCGGATTAGGCAAAAATAAAGCAACGCTGAGTGTAAAAATTCCTTCGGGTAATAAGTTGCCGGGTATCCAGGCCGTAGCTTTATAATTTCCTTTCTTTCTTTTTTCTAATCGTATCGGAGAAGTGACATCATGCGAATTAAAAATATTGGTATTCTCCTGGTTATACAGATTGATGCCATGCGTAAACATTGCATCATCTTTCAATACTTCATACTCCAATGTAACGCCGATTTTTTCCGTTGTATCAAACCGAGAAATAACACCACCATTTTCATTATGTAAATAAGCCCGGTTCAGGGTTACCTCTTTGTTATATGAACTGGCACCGTTTTCCCATACCGTTTCTGCCTTTGTTTCCAAATGCTTCGCTACATATTCGTTGATTATCTTTTCCGTATTTCCAACACTGATAATCTTTCCTCCATCCATTAATATAGTGGTAGGGCAAAATTTCCGGATACTGTCCATGTTGTGACTTACAAACAAAATGGTTCTGCCATCTTTTTTACTCACCTCTTCCATTTTGCCAAGGCATTTTTTTTGGAACTCTAAATCGCCAACAGCCAGCACTTCATCAATAAGTAAAATTTCAGGATCAAGGTGAGCTGCCACTGAAAAAGCAAGCCGCAATTGCATACCACTGCTGTAATGTTTGAGAGGGGTATCAATAAACCTTTCTACACCGCTGAATTCAACTATCGCATCAAACTGCCGGGTGATTTCTGTTTTTTTTAAGCCAAGGATAGAACCATTGAGGTAAACATTTTCTCTTCCGGTAAGTTCCGGGTGAAAACCTGTGCCGACTTCCAGCAGGCTTCCTACTCGTCCCCGGATGATAGCTTTACCGGTAGTAGGAGGAGTAATCTGGCTGATAATTTTTAGCAAGGTGCTTTTTCCAGCACCATTCCGTCCGATGATACCCATTCTCTCTCCTGGTTGAACAGACAGGTTGATATCCTGAAGTGCCCAAAATTTTTCCTTTGCTTTTTTATCTGAACGGAGTAAATTTTTTACGGAACTTCCAATTACATCTCTCAATGCCAAATATGGTTGTGCAACAGCCAGCTTATATTGTTTGCCCAGGTTTTGTATTTCAATAATTGGTGACATCAGGCAAGGTCGGCAAAGAATGCCTCTGTTTTTCTGAAATAATATAAACCTATAATAGAAATAAAAAGAGTGCTGGCAAAGCCAATAATAATAATGTTAATGTCAAGAGGAGTACCTGAAAACGGATGCCTGAATAATTCTATCGCTGCATTAACAGGATTGATCGCTAAAACATACTTTAACCATGTTTGCTGAACCACTTGCAATGGATAAATGACCTGCGATGCAAAAAAGAGGAACTGCAAGAGAAAAGGGATTGTATAGCGAAAGTCACGGTACTTAACATTCAGGGCTGCTAAAAAAGTGCCTGTACCAAATGCAGCCATCAGAACTATAAAGACAGCAGCAGGAAAATAAAATATAATTGACCAGCTAACCGGTTGTTTATAAATAAAACAAAACACCAGAAAGATCAGCAGCCCCATCAGGAAATCAAAAAAGGCCACCAATACGGAAGAACAGGGAATTATTAATCTTGGAAAATAAATTTTACTGATGATGTTGGCATTCTTAATCATGCTCTCACCGGCATGAGAAACGGATGCACTGAAAAGATTCCAGAGAATAAGACCGGCTAAAACAAAGATGGGATATTGAACCGGGGTAGTATCAATTTTCCAGGTTTTAGAAAAAAGAAAGGTAAAGATGAGCATCATGCCCAATGGCTGCAACAAGGCCCACAAAATACCAAGGTAAGTTTGCTTATATTTTACCTTAATATCCCGCCAGGTAAAGAAATAAAACAACTCCCGGTATTGCCATAACTCTTTCAATCCCAGCGAGAAGCCGGAAGGTGGTTGAATTGTGGTGGTGAATTTTGCCATCGGCCATAAAGATACTACTTCGGGATTTGTTTTAAGGTAGTGTTACCTAAACCCTACGTAGCATAAGTAACCAAAGCAAGATGTAACTGGAAGAGGTAATGCGAAAGCTTAATTGTCGTAATTGACCGGAATTTTCCCGTTTTCTTTAGTCTTATTCCTATCTGTTTTTTCCTGTAGTTTCTTTTCGTCCCTGTTTCCTTTTGGGTCAAGCAGGGGATCGCCAACCGGAGCCTGTCCATCTTGTAATTTATAAGTAAATACTTTGTCAATATGCATCCATTTACCATTTTCCCATTTAAAACCTTCCTGGTCTCCATCGGGAATTAAGGTCCATGGATTTGAGGAGTCATCATTTTCAGAAACCAAATGATCAACAAGAATCATTTTCAGGTCGTCAATGTAATTGACCAAAACTCTTGCACCTTTTTTAAATTCAATTCCAAAGCGGTATTGAGTTGGCTTGGGGATGGAATCTTTTTCAAAACTGAAAAAAGGACCGCCAAAAACAGGCTCATTCTTTTCGTTGAAACTTAATACATCAATCCACTTCATACTACTCATTGCATTGTTATTATCAAAACCAAATAAGGTATAATAGTTCTTACCCTTGTGCTGTGTCTTTATAATATTATAATACATGGCACCTATCCAGTTGTGTCTTGTGCGAACTGAATCAAGCGGTTTAGTGGTAAATTCTGAAAAATCCCTGAGGGGTACTAGTTTTAAAGAACCGTCTGGTGTTCGGAATTGTATAGCACCTTTTTGTCTTACATAATAATCATCGAAAGCAATAACCCAGGTAAATATCCGGAAAGAAGTATCCGGTGCATAGAGTTTTGAAATACCCACTACCGAATCGAACGGGTAGTAAAAAGAGTTTTTGATTTGTAATGCCCTCACTAATGTTTTGGTAAACGAACTGTCAGAAATCATCCGGTCTGCAGGAAGGCTGTCGGTGTTCAGGTAAAAAGAATAATCCTTTAAGGTATCTTCCTTAGCCCTCATTTTTTTCATATCTGCAGAACTAAGTTTCTGCGAAAATGAAACCATAGCAAAAGAGAGTAACAGGAAGAATAAAAAAGAGAATTTTACCAATATTTTTTTCACCAGGATTTTTTTAGATCCGATACCTACCGGATTTATCAGGCTAAGTTACAGTTTAATACAGATGGTTTTAACGCCAAAAGGGTTGTAAAATTTTGTAAGGTCTTATAAAGCTTTGACAAAATCCTGTAACAAAGCGAACCTCAGGTCAATATCGGGGTGGGGGAAAGGTACTTCGGGGTTAGTGGTGGCTATAAATATGGTGTACATCCCGGAATTTTTACCAAAACTCATGTCGCTTAATTTATTACCAATCATGATAGACCTGGTAAGATCAATATCAGGGAAATCGGCTTTTGCCTTAAATGCCATACCCGGATTTGGTTTTCGAAACGGGTCATCATTATTAAGGGCAGTAGCATAATAGATGCCATCAATTTTACCACCTGCAGCATTTATGGCCGTGGTCATTTTTGTATGAATAGCTGTTAAGTCATCTTCAGTCATTAACTCACGGCCCACACCCCGCTGGTTGGTAACAACGATTATACAACCGAATTTCTCCGTTAACTCTTTAAAAAAATCCGGTGCACCTTTCATAAAGACGAATTCATCCGGGTTGAATATATAACTGCCAACCTTGTCTTCATTAATTACCCCATCACGGTCTAAGAAGAGTGTCCAGCTTTTATCAATCGCTTTTAAATTGAGAGGGGGCTGCTGCATTATTATTACTTAAAATAGTTGAGTTCAACTAACTCGCAGATGATGTGGCCGACCATAATATGACTTTCCTGTATTCTCGGCGTATCAGAAGATGGTATGTTAATAAGATAATCGCTGATTGATTTCATTTGTCCGCCGCTGATGCCCGTAAAAGCAATAGTTATAACTCCTTTCTCTTTTGCTGCTTCAAATGCTTTAATAATATTGGCAGAATTGCCCGAGGTGGAAAGTCCAATCAACACATCGCCATTTTGTCCAATGCCTTCAATCATTCTTGAATAGACACTATCAAAGCCATAATCATTGGCAACGGAAGTTAAATAAGAGGTATTGCAATGTAAAGCTTCAGCAGGCAAGGCTTTTCTGTCCATATAAAACCGGCCGGAAAATTCAGCTGCCAGGTGTTGTGCATCAGCAGCACTTCCACCATTGCCACAGAGGTAAACCCTGTTGCCATTCTTAAATACAGTAGTAATAACATCCGCAATTTTTTCTATCGTTGCCAGTAATTGTTCATCCTGCAACAACTGTTGCTTGGTAATGATGGATGCCTGAATAATATCCTGTATTTTTTTGGTCATTCTTAGTTTATGTTATACTGGTATTACGAGATGTATAATACTTTAGAGGGAAGATTAATAAGCCAGATTTCATTTTGTCTCATAGAAATCTTCGATGTCAAGGGTTGAAAAATAGTTAATTCAGAGTTTGTCTTGTACTCATGTTCAAGTGAGTCAGCAGCTAAAATCACCTCATTTTCGTTAGAATGCTTAATAATATCTTTAATAGCCCTTCCAAGCAGAGAAAGTTTTTCATGCAGCGGCATCTTATCAATTTCTTTTAACAACTCTGCTTTACTCATAAGTAAAGGTAATTAAACATTTTTAGCAAGCTGCTCTATTGCTGAAACGAGCTTCTCCCAGGTGTACTTGCTTTTTTCTTCCCTGAGGCCGGGAATAAAATAATCTTCTCCTAATTGATAGAATTTCAAAATTGAATCAGCAATGGCTTTGGAGTTTGGCTCGGTCACCAATCCTGCTTTCTCATGGGGAACCAAGGCCGGAAGGCCGCCGACGTTTGTAACAATCATTGATTTTTCAAAATGATAGGCGAGGGGGCTTACTCCACTTTGTGTGGCGTTGCGATAAGGTTGTACCACTGCATCGGCGGCACAGAGATAATATTTTACTTCACTGTCAGGAATGAAATCTGTTTTTAGTATAAGCCGGTCTTTTATCCCCAATAAGTCAATTTGTTCCCGATATTTTTTTTCATCATCATAAAACTCTCCGGCAACTAACAATTTTATGCCAGCATTTATAATTCGTTCATCAGCCATTGATTCCAATAACAAATCAAGTCCTTTATACTTTCTGATAAATCCGAAGAAGAGAATTATTTTTTCATTTAGTGGAAGGTTAAGATAGGCTCTTGCTTCTTGCCGTGATATTATAGCCCCAAAATTATCATACAAAGGATGCGGAACTAAGTAAGCTGGTTTTGCCTGCCTGCCGTCAGGCATGGTTTTTTGAAATAATCGTAAGTCATCCAATACTTTTTCACTCATAGTTATAAAGGCATCACAGCTTTTCAAGAAATACCGGGTGAAAGGTTTGTCGCCAATTCTTTTTTCATGTGGTATTACATTATCGGCAAGGCAAATAATTTTTGTATGCTTGTTTTTTCTAACCCTCCTTAATATCGTACCAAGTGCAGGCCCCATCAACGGTAACCAAAAGCGTACTACAATAATATCCGGCCTTTCTTTTTTAAGCCGGTTACCGATTTTTATCCAGTTAAACGGATTGATAGAATTGATCACCGATTTGATGGTGATGCCTTCCGGTGCAGGTTCATCACTATATTGTGATTTGCCGGGAAAAAGAAAGGATGGATATTGAAGCGAAAAAGAATATATCTGGCAATCATGCCCCTGTGCGGTAAATTCTTTTGACAGCCGGTGATTGAATGTCGTTAATCCTCCGCCCCGCAATGGATGGGCCGGCCCTATGATGATGACTTTTACCATATAGCAATCAGGGACTTGTTAACTTTAAAATGGAAATATATTCAAAGTGCTTTTTGTTTAGTGAAGCCAACGGAAAGGAGAAATGGACCGCAGTTGCTGCTATAATTAAATCACTGAATTCTATACTTTTTCTCTTTGCTTTAAGTTCTTTTTGAATGGCAATAGCTGTATAATTTATTTCTGCTGTGTAGGGTAGAATCAAAAAATCATTAAATAGATTTTTCCAATAAATATCCTGTTTACCGGAACTTCCAACCAAAATTTCATAATGCACAGCTACTGGAATCGCATATCCATTGAATTGTGAAGCCAGTGAATAAAAAAAAGTTTTTGACTTGTCTTTTTTTCTGAAAAGTTCAATAAGAACTGATGAATCCAGTACTATTATGCCTTCCATTTACCCATCCACTTTTTAGTCTTTAAATACTCCTTATACTGCTTCTCAGTCATTGTAGGAGCTTTGAGAAGTTTTTTTTGCAATGGGGACAATGGTTTCTTCCCTTGTTTTTTATCAACCGGTATTTTAAGAATAATAGCCATATTTCAAATTTACCACAATACTTAATTATATCCCCGCCTTTTTTTCAACCAAATAGGCATTCCGGTTGGGGGAATTTCTGGAAATCAACTCACCAATAAAACCGGCAAGGAATAACTGCATACCTATAATAAGTGAGGTTAATGACAGAAAAAAACCGGGGCGGTTAGTCAACGCAAAATTGGAATCAATGATTTTTGAAATGATGAGGTAAATGGCAATGCCCATACCAGCCATAAAAAAAAGAGAACCCCATAAACCAAAGAAATGCATGGGTCTTTTGGAAAATTTTCCAACGAAAGTGATAGACAATAAATCTAAGAAGCCATTTACAAATCTTCTCCAGCCAAATTTTGATACCCCATATTTTCTGGCACGGTGTTCCACTACTTTCTCACCAATTTTTTTAAACCCGGCCCATTTTGCCAACACCGGAATATAGCGGTGCATTTCGCCATACACTTCCACACCTTTTACTACCCGGTGACTATATGCTTTTAATCCGCAATTAAAATCATGTAATTTAATACCCGACACTTTTCGGGTAACAGCATTAAAGAATTTGGAAGGAATATTTTTTGTCAGTGTATTATCGTAGCGTTTCTTTTTCCAGCCGCTCACTATATCATAGCCGT
>JBKJIX010000057.1:0-7582 GCA_046598205.1 Chitinophagaceae bacterium | reverse complement strand
CTAAGAAAACACAAAGTTCACAAAGAAAAATTCCTTTACTTTCAATACGTTGTGTTCTTCGTGAAAAACTTTGTGGGCTTTGTGCTCCTTGTTTATAGACTTTTGAGACAGCCTCTTATAGTTAATTGCTACAGCATTGCGTAGCATATCGTCATAACAGTATCTTTGAATATAAGTCAGACGGAGGCAATCAGACTTATTTACAACATGAATTTTAGTGACATTTTTTTGCTGGCTTTCCGCACTGTTCGTAGTAATAAACTTCGAACAGGGCTTACAGTTGCTATCATCGCATTCGGTATTATGGCGTTAATCGGTATTATCACTGCTATCAAAGCCATGAATCAGAAATTCACCGAAAGCTTTTCCACCATGGGAGCCAATGCTTTTACCATCCGCTACAAAGAAAGAAACATCAATTTTGGAGGGAACAATAAAAAAGATATTACAGTATCTAAAAAAGACGACAAAAAGGAAAAAAAATCAAGCCTCGGGAAGTTGGTTACCAAAGATGAAGCGGAAATATTTGCAGAACGGTTTTCCTTTCCGGCAGTAAAGAGCATTTCTATTTTTGGCGGAAGAAATAATATCGCCTCCTTCAATAACCGGAAAACAAACCCTAATGTGTTTTTGTTTGGGGGAGACGAAAACTATTTATTACTGAATGGGTTCACCATTCAGTATGGTCGCAATCTTGCCCATAATGATGTTCGTTCGGGTAGCAATGTTTGTTTATTGGGTTATGATGTTGCCAAACGATTATTTAAAGAAGGGGCAGAGAGAGCAATCAATGCAGTTGTACGTATTAATAATATTCCTTACCGGGTGCTGGCAGTAATGAAAAGCAGGGGTTCCAGTTTTGGGTTCAGCCGGGACAATGTTATTATAACAACCTATTCAAATGTAGTCAGAAATTTTCCTGCAGGCTATTCATTTGTAGTAGGCATAATGACTCCTGATCTGCAAAAGGTGCAAGCGGCAATGGGAGAAGCAGAAGGTGTTTTCAGAAGCATCCGCAAATTAAATAGCACCGAGGAAAATAATTTTGTACTGGATCGCAGCGATAGCATTGCTGAAAAAGCTATGAACAGTTTACGGTTTCTTACGGTTTCTGCTACCGTTATCGGATTAATTACATTGATAGGAGCAGCCATTGGACTGATGAATATTATGCTGGTATCTGTGTCTGAACGGACCAGGGAAGTGGGGCTTGTAAAAGCAATCGGGGGCAAAAGCAAAATGGTGAGCCGTCAGTTTTTACTGGAAGCCATCATCATTAGTGTGCTGGGAGCTCTATTTGGAATAATGCTGGGCATCGGAGTGGGAAATCTTTTTGCAATAGTATTAGATACAGGCTTTGTTGTTCCCTGGAATTGGGTTATTTATGGTATTATTATTTGTACGTTAGTAGGATTGGTGGCGGGTTTATATCCTGCCCTCAAAGCCGGGAAACTCAATCCCATCGAGGCTTTGCGATACGAATAAGCTTCTTTCATAACGGTTTGCAATCGTTTGTTGTGTAGCCAATATAAAATTCTTATCAAATTATTTTTCAAGGTCTTGCTCAATATAAAAAAATCCTTAACTTGAAGCCCCTACCTTAAAAAATTGAGGGTTGGGGCTTTTTTACTAAACTTTTTTCTTAGCATTGTAGCTCTGAAAAACAAGCGTTCTGATTTATCATTTAAAAAACTAAAAAATTAAGATTATGGCAGAGACTAAACCAACTGCAACAGTTAAGGCTACATCGGTTCAGCCAAAAAAGAGCAGCAATGCAATTTCCTGGATTGCACCCCTCGTTTGTGTTATTGCCGGTTATTTGATCTGGCGATTCGTCTTGGGAAGTGCTGATGGATTTGAGAATCCTGATAAATCAGGTGGATTTATGCCACACCATAAAGGTCCCAAAGATGCCCTTCACAGGATATACGAAGGTGGTATCATCATTCCACTACTGATTGCTATGTTGCTGATGGTGATAGTTTTCTCTATCGAAAGATACCTGACTATCCGTAAGGCATTGGGCAATGGCTCTATCTCTGACTTTGTCCGCAAAGTGCAGTATCATCTTGCTAACCGCAATGTGGATGCAGCATTGTCTGAGTGTGATAAACAAAGAGGTTCTGTAGGTAATGTGATGAAAGCCGGTCTTCGCCGTTACAAAGAAATGATTAACGAAGGTAATATGGCCACTGAACAGAAAGTAATCTCTATTCAAAAAGAAGTGGAAGAAGCAACAGCTCTTGAGCTGCCGATGTTGCAGAAGAATCTGGTGTTCCTCTCTACTATTACTTCCGTTGGTACATTGATTGCCCTGTTAGGTACAGTAATCGGTATGATCAAATCATTCTCTGCCTTAGGTAAAGAGGGTGGTGCTGGTGCTGCTGCCGATCTTGCTGCCGGTATCTCTGAAGCCTTGTATAACACGGCTTTGGGTATTGGTACATCTGCTTTAGCTCTGATTATGTATAACATATTCACTACTAAGATTGACTCAATAACTTATGGCATTGATGAATCAGGTTTTACTCTGACTCAAAGTTTTGCTTCTCTGTACAAATAATCCTGTAAAAAGCAGGAATTAATGTATGGAAATTTGAAACCTATTCATCTCAATTCTAAATCATTGTAAAAATGCCTAGTGTTAAGTTACCAAGGAAGAGTACAGATACCGACATGACACCATTCGTGGATGTCGCCTTTCTGATTCTATCCTTTTTCATGCTGGCTACCAAGTTCAAACCACCAGAGCCGGTAGAAATTACCACTCCTGGTTCTGTTAACTCACAAAAGCTACCTGAGAACAATGCTGTAATGATAATTGTTGATTCTTCTAACCGTGTCTTTTTTTCCGTATTATCTGAGAAAGACAAGTCAAAGTTTGATGCAATTATCCAGGATGTAAACAGCAGCCAAAGCCTCGGCTTATCCAATACGGAAATGGCAAATTACAGGCAAACATTTGCTGTAGGAGTGCCTTTTGGAAATCTAAAGCAGTTACTTACTTTAAGTGCTAAGGAACAAGAAGTACTGAAAGTGCCGGGCATACCAGTATTGGATTCAGCCAATAATCAGTTGTTTTGGTGGGTAGCGGCAGCCAAAAAAGCTTTTGCCGGAGAAAAACTGAACTACCTTATAAAAGGAGATGCTAAATCAAAATATCCAACTTTTGAAGCAGTTGTTAGTGCCTTAAAACGTAACGATGAGTTTAAATATAATCTCGTTACCTCATTAGATGATGTGCCAAGTAATTCAGAATTGGATAAGTTCAACAACAGAGTGAAGCAATAATTTTTTTTAACTAAAACCTGTCTTTTTATGTCAAGTATTGATACCGGCGGTGGCGATAGTGGCCACAAAAAAGGACCGGGGGTAAAAAAAGCCAAAAAGCTTTCTACCCGGGTAGATATGACACCGATGGTGGATTTGGGTTTTCTGCTGATTACCTTTTTCATCTTTACCACTACCATGACAACACCTACTACTCTTGACCTCAATATGCCCAAGGATATTAAGGATCCTAAAGATCAAACAGAGGCAAAAGAATCCGGTGTGCTTACTATTATGCTCGGTAAAGGCGATCAGGTCTATTACTATGAAGGAAAATTAGTGGTAGACGAAACTGGTAATAATTTCAAGCAAACTACATTCAAAGGCATCAGGGATATCATTATCAAAAAGAAGATAGAAGTAATCGGGCGGCATGAGCCAGATGAGGTGAGTGAGAAAATGAAACTAAGAGCCAAAGAAAAAGGTGACCCTGAATGGGAAAAGGCCGGAATGGATAGAGACTTTATTGTCATAATCAAGCCTGATCAGGATGCCACTTACAAGAACACAGTAGATATTCTTGACGAAATGACTATTAATCAGGTAAAAACATATGCAATGGTTAAAATCCTGGATCAGGAATATCAATTAATTAAAAAGACCGAAGAGACCGCAGGTATAAAATAAGCCGCTGGTTCTTATGAAATAATGAAGAACTGGCATCTAATTAAAAACGCTAAGTATGGAAGCAAACAAAATTTTATCAGCCGATGTCCTGGACCTGATTTTTGAAGACAGGAATAAAGAATATGGGGCTTATAATCTCAGGAAAACGTATAATAAGCGGATAACCCGTGCACTGATTATCACTGCTTCTGTTGCTGCTTTGGCTATAGGCGGTTCTCTACTTGCCAGCAATCTGAAAGGTAACGACAACAAGAAAGTGAAAATTCAGGAGATGACCCTTACAGAGGTAAAACAAGAGGAAAAGAAAATAATACCTCCGCCTCCACCGCCTCCACCAAAAGTAGAGCCGCCAAAAGTGGAAATGAAACAGTTTACTCCGCCAATCATCAAAAAGGATGAGGAAGTAGAAAAACCACCACCACCACAGGAAGAATTAAAAGAAGCAAAGATTGATGTGGTGAATCAGGAAGGTATTAAGGATGAAAATATCGCCACACCTGTAGTAATTGATGAAGGAAAACAAATTGTAGAAGAAAAACCAGTAGAAGACGAGAACAAGATATTTGACAAAGTGGAAATCGAAGCCAAATTTCCTGGTGGGGATGCGAAATGGCGTCAGTATCTTGAAAGAAACTGTAATGCACAGGTAGCTACTGATGCCGGTGCCCCAGAAGGTACTTATACTACAGTTGTTCAGTTTGTAGTGGATAAAGAAGGAAATATCAGTGATGTAAAGGCAATGACAAATCATGGTTATGGTATG
Source organism: Chitinophagaceae bacterium (assembly GCA_046598205.1). Taxonomy (GTDB): domain Bacteria; phylum Bacteroidota; class Bacteroidia; order Chitinophagales; family Chitinophagaceae; genus JJ008. The sequence continues at coordinate 2,862 of JBKJIX010000057.1, read as the reverse complement.
GAAGAAGAAGCTGTACGCACAATTAGGAAAGGTCCGAACTGGACACCTGCCGTACAAAATGGCCGCCAGGTAAAAGCTTACCGCAAACAGCCGATTACCTTCCAGGTAACAGGAGAATAAAATAATGTCCCACAAGATTAAATCCCTTCCTGCCTTAGGCTGGAGGGGATTTTTGTTTTTATATGTTCCCTAATCAAATCTACTTTTGCCAGCATGATGAATAAGCTATCAGGCTGGGATGATACGATTGTAGCATTGGCTACTCCGCCAGGAGTCGGGGCTATCGGTGTCATCCGGCTAAGTGGTACTAATGCCATTGCCATTGCCAGCGAATTATTTCCTGCAAAAAATTTATTAACTCAGGCATCTCATACCTTACACGTTGGTCTTTTAAAACACCAAGAAAATATTTTAGATGAGGTTGTCATTTCTCTTTTTAAAAATCCGAAATCATACACCGGGGAAGATGTGATAGAAATCAGTTGTCATGGTTCGCCTTATGTGCAACAGCAGGTAATAGATGCTTGTATAAATAAAGGAGCAAGACTTGCTAAGCCTGGTGAATTTACCCAACGGGCATTCCTGAATGGCAAATTGGATCTTACCCAGGCCGAAGCCGTAGCAGATCTCATAGCTTCCAATACAGCAGCTTCACAAAAAGCAGCCTTACATACTATGAAGGGCGGATTTTCAGAAAATCTTTCAGCATTACGGGAAAGGCTGATTCGTTTTTCGGCATTAATAGAACTGGAACTGGATTTTTCGCAGGAAGATGTAGAGTTTGCTGATCGTAAACAATTTTATGAATTGATTGATGAACTAACTGTATCAACAACCCGGCTTGTTAATTCTTTTTCCCTCGGTAATGTAATACGTAATGGAGTAAGTGTGGCTATTATTGGAAAACCAAATGCCGGTAAATCCACCTTACTAAACAGTTTGCTGAATGAAAACAGGGCTATTGTAAGTGATATTCCCGGTACAACAAGAGATACGATTGAGGAACTTATAAATATTGATGGCATTATTTTCCGGCTGATTGATACGGCGGGTATCCGCCAGCATTCAACTGACGTAATCGAAAATGCCGGAATGGAACGCAGCTTAGAAAAGATGAAACAAGCGGATCTCGTATTATATTTATTTGATGCTGCTGAAACAAGAGTTGAGATAGTAATTAATAAGTCGGAGCTTGATAATCAGCAACTGAATTATTTACTGGTAGCGAATAAAATTGATGCGATTGGTGAAAACGCTGTAAAAGAGAAATTCGGCGATCTGGATAAAATGATTTTCATTTCTGCAAAGCAGCATTTGCACACAGATGTATTGAAAGAAAGAATGGTAGATGCTGTGCTGCAGGGGCAGGTACAAACCGAAAATACAATTATCACCAATGCAAGGCATTACCATGCATTGAAAGAAGTGCAGCAGTCATTAACTGATATACGAAACGGGTTAGATGATAAGTTGCCGGGAGATTTGTTAGCATTGGATATACGGCATTGTCTGCATTATTTGGGAGAGATTACAGGTGAGATAACAAATGAAGACCAGCTCGATTATATATTCAGTAAGTTTTGTATCGGAAAGTAAGTTCAAAAATACTTAGTGAATGATACTTTGTCTAAAAAAATAATCTTATTGTCCTCTTTTCCACACTACTCTTCTTTGTCATCAATGTTGAAAACTCTTTTATATTTATTCTTTATTCTAATCTATTTTTCATTGCCCGATTTTTAAATAAATCTCCTGTGAATTGAATATTATTACCTAATTTTCTACCATGACTCAAACCCGTCAACTTGCCGCCATCATGTTTACCGATATTGTCGGCTATACAGCCATGATGGGGAATAATGAACAAAAGGCATTTGAACTGCTGCGCAAAAACCGAGAAATACAAAAGCCCATCATCGAAGAATTCGGTGGGCAGTGGATCAAAGAATTGGGCGATGGGGTGATGGCCAGTTTTTCTGCAGCCAGCAATGCCGTTTATGCTGCCATAAAAATTCAGGAAGCATGCTTCCATTCCAAAGCATTTGAATTACGGATCGGTATTCACCAGGGCGAAGTGGTATTTGAGAATGGCGATGTTTTTGGCGATGCGGTAAACATTGCTTCCCGCTTACAGGCATTGGCGCCCCCCGCTGGTATTTATGTTTCTGAATCCGTTCACCGGAACATAGCTAATAAAACCGATATCCGCTCCGAATTTTTAAGAATCGAAAACCTTAAAAATGTAAAAGAGCCCATCCAGGTTTACAAAATATTTTCAGCCGGTAATGAAATAAATGAAACCAAGAGCAAACGGCTTATAAACTCCTCCATCATTCCAGACTACGATTACGATGTACATATAAGTTACCGGTATCACGACAACAATTACGACGGATGGGTGACTGAATTTGTAGAAAAACTTAACCAGGAATTAAGTGCCACTTTAAAAGACAAGCTGACCATTTTTTTTGATAAAAATTCTGAAGACAAACGGATGGGTTTTGAAAATGAAGACGGATCAACTAGTTCAAAAATAAATTCACTAATCTTTATTCCAATCATTTCCCTTACCTATTGCGATGTCAATTCCCCGGTTTGGAAAAATGAGTTCAGGGTTTTTCAGGAAGAAATAAAAAATGACAGCTTTGGAACTACTATTAAATTATTGAATGGCAACAGCACCTCACGGGTAATCCCTGTAAAGATTCATGATATTGATACGGACGATACTAAATTACTGGAGTCAGCACTTTCCGGTGGTTTGCGATCCATTGATTTTATTTACCGGGAACAGGGAATCAACCGTCCTTTACATCCTACCGATGATGAAAAGCATGACAACCCGCAAAGACCCATGTATCG
>JBKJIX010000067.1:0-3747 GCA_046598205.1 Chitinophagaceae bacterium | reverse complement strand
TGGTATGCATATCAGCAAACAACCAATCAATTTGTAGATAAGTATTTGGAGCAAGCTGAATCACTCAACTACTATTGGTACTCATTGGGACCGGTTGCTTTAGGCATTTCAACTTATGCTTCATTAACGGAAGATGAAATTAATTTATTCAAACGCTTTCGTAATGTGTTTGAACTGGCTTACCGCAGGTTTATTGATATTGAGCAGGCAATGGCTGATGCAAGAGAAGCACAAATAGAAGCCACCTTAGAACGCATCCGCAGCAGCGCTATGGCCATGCAAACCAGCGATGATTTAAATGCATTAATTGGTTTTGTGTTCACAGAATGTGCCAAACTAGACTTGACTCTTGATCGGTGTATTGTAATAATTGTAAACCCACAAACATTAGATAGTATCTGGATACTTGCAAATCCTGAAACACCTGATAATCCATCCAGCTATGCAGTGCAGTATCATGAATACCCGCCATATTTAGCATACCTGCAGGCATGGAAAAAACGAGAGGAGAAATGGCATTACTTACTTGGCGGGGCTGAAAAGAAAAAATGGGATAAATATATTTTTTCAAAAACAGCATTGTCCCAATTACCGGCGCCTGCAAAGCAAGGTATGCAGGCGGTTAAAAGTGTACACTTAAATGCTTCGTATGGCAATTTCGGGAATTTAACCTTATCCAGTTTAGAACCTTTAACGACGGAGCAGTTTAATATTCTTATTCGGGTTGCCAAAGTATTTGATTTAACCTATACCCGCTACAATGATTTAAAGCAGGCCGAAGCACAGGCCAAAGAAGCACAAATACAATTGGCCTTAGAAAGGGTAAGAGCAAGAACAATGGCCATGCAGCATAGCGAAGAATTGGCTGAAGTAGTAGGCTTATTATACAAGCAATTTGAAGAACTCGACTTCGGACTTTACCAAATTCTTGTTTCAATAATTGACAGTAAAAACAATGTAATAGAATGGTGGAGCCGTGGATTTAGTCAAACTGATTTGCCGCAGCGTAATCTAATACCCATTATTGATCATCCGTTTTCAAATGCGCAACGGAAAAATTGGGAAAGCGGCATAGCATATCATGCACATATACTGGGAGGTGAGATTAAGAAAAGCTGGGAAGAATATTTATTTACACAAACCGATCTAAAAAATTTTCCGCAGCAGGCAAAAGACCAGATGCGGAGCCTGGAGCAGGTTTACCTGTCTGATGCATTTATGAAACATGGTGTGCTGCAGGCAGCCGGCCCTTCACCATTGCCTGATGATAAGGCTGATCTCCTGAAAAGGTTTGCCAAAGTTCTTGACCTGGCTTATACACGGATGATGGATTTGCTGAATGCAGAAGCACAAACAAGAGAAGCAAAAATACAACTGGCACTCGAAAGAGTAAGGGCCAGAACAATGGCCATGCAGCATAGCGAAGAATTGGCTGAAACAGTAACAGTTATGTTTGAACAGTTCAAGGCATTGGGTGAAGAGCCGGAACGAATGGCTATAGAAATTGTAAACCAAAAAGAAAAGGTGTTTGAAATATGGGCTACGCAGCATGGCGGTACACAATTAAACCAGTTAATTAAAATTTCATTAGACGAGCCGCATGTAATGAAAAAAATGTATAACGCCTGGAAAGCAAAAACAAAATCCATCACCATTGACCTGCAGGGAAATGAACTGAAGGAATATTTTAATTTTTTGAAGAAAGCAGGGCTGCCGGTACAACGGGACATATTTGGCAAACGAAGAGTGCAGAATGTAGCTACTTTTTCCAAAGGCATACTTACCATTATTACTCCGGAGCCACGGCCCCAAGAAACAATTGAACTGCTGGAAAGGTTTGCGGCAGTGTTTGATAGCACTTATACCCGTTTTCTCGATCTGCAAAAAGCCGAAGCACAGGCAAGAGAAGCTCAGATTGAATTAGGATTAGAAAGAGTGAGGGCACGGACCATGGCCATGCACCATAGTGATGAAATCACCGATACAGTAAAGCTGATTTACCAGGAATTTGACAAACTGAAAATCAGTAATGAATCTACAGATATTGAAATCGGAATTATAGATGAGCAAACAGGTATTGCAGATGTCTGGGCGCATTTTTATTTGTCCGACGGAAGTATTTCAACTTTTAAATTTCCCCTGAATCATTTCTCTGTTATTCAGGATGAGTACAAGCAATGGAAATCTACTCCGCCAGAGAAAAGAAGGGAAATTTTTGTCACTACTGAATTTTCCGATAAGCAAATGAAACAATTTTTGAAACAGACAGAAGATTTACCTGAACTGGATGAAATATTTCGACCTTTAAAGGAAGCAAAGATTACCCGGTGGGTAACACATAATGCTTATTTTTCTCATGGCATGTTAACCCTGCAGGGAATTCAACGCTACTCACCGGAGACACTGGAAATACAAAAGCGATTTGCCAGGATTTTTGAACAGACCTATACACGGTTTCTCGATTTACAAAAAGCCGAAGCGCAGGCAAGAGAAGCAAAGATTGAAGTATCATTGGAAAGAGTGAGAAGCCGGGCAATGGCCATGCACAAAACAGATGAATTGCTCGATGCCGGAGAACTTGTATTCAAAGAATTAACCGGCCTTGGCATTACAAGCATGAATGTTTCTTATGCCTTTGTAAACGAGCAGGAAAAAAATGCTTTATACTATGGCATCAATCCTGTGGATGGCAAAATTCCACCAGTCCCTTTTATATTTCCTCATACCGAAACACAAGTGATGCGTTCCATTTTGTCAAGTTGGAAAAAGCAGGAATCTTTTAAGATGATTGAATTAAATGAGAAAGCTACTCTTATACATCAAACCTGGGTTGGTGAGCAAATACAAACAACCTTTGCAAAGAATAAAATTCCTTTTTCGGTTGAAAAGTTTTTGGCAGTATCCCCACCAACTGCGGTGATATATACCTTCCATTTTACCCAGGGATATATATTTATTATTGGTGAAGAACGTTTATCAGCAACGCAGGAAGAAATGGTGTTGCGATTCACCAAAGTTTTTGAAATGACCTATCGCCGTTTCCTCGATCTGCAAAAAGCAGAAGCACAGGCAAGAGAAGCACAGATTGAATATGCATTGGAAAAAGTGCGAAGCCGTTCTCTCGCAATGCATAAAAGTAATGAGCTAACCGAGGTTGTATCTATTCTTTTCGAAAAAATTAAAGAACTGCAAATTCCTGCTACAGCGGTTGGTATCGGCATTTATATTGATAGCTCAAAAGACTTGGACGGTTATGTGTGTGGCGAGAATCAAGATGGCCTGGTCATCACCAATTATCGCCTCACTTATTTCAATCATAAAATTTGGGATGATATCATCAACAATCGCCAAAAAAAATTGGACTTTTTTGTTGGTAGATATTCGAAAGAACAAAAAAATTCCTTCTATGAATATTTGTTTGAACATACTCCTGAATTAAGGCATTTGCCTAATGATATCAGGAGCATGGTTTTCGAAAGCCCCTCATTTACTATTACCATGGTGGCGGTAAATAACGCAATGTTTTTTATCAATGATTTTGAAGGGAAGGTTTTATCTGGCAATGAAGTTGATATTATCAAACGTTTTGCAAGAGTTTTCGACCAGGCCTATACCCGTTTCCTCGATCTGCAAAAAGCAGAAGCACAGGCAAGAGAAGCAAAGATTGAAGCTGCTTTAGAAAAAGTAAGGAGCCGTTCACTAGCCATGCATAAAAGTGATGAACTAAGTGAAGTGATTCTGGAAGTG
>JBKJIX010000060.1:0-6685 GCA_046598205.1 Chitinophagaceae bacterium | reverse complement strand
AAATGGAATAAGAAAGATGGTGACTATGTGGAAAGAGATGAAGTGATTGCTGAACTGGAAAGTGAGAAGGCAACTTTTGAAGTAAATGCCGAGAAAGCCGGGGTAATAAAATTGGGTGCCATTAAAGAAGGCGACACCATTAAAATAGGCGACTTGTTAGCCAGCATTGATGAATCGGCAGCAAAACCAGAGGCAAGCCCGAAGTCAGAAGTCGGAATTCAGCCTCAATCGGCAAATGCAGAAATAAATTCTTCTGCAAAAGAAACTGAGAAAAAACAAGAGGCTGTTAGCCCCCCTTTAGGGGATGGGGGTATTAAAGCAAGCCCTGTTGCATCCGCTATTATTGCAGATAAAAAGGTAGATGTAAAAACAGTTACTCCAACCGGAACGGCGGGCAAAATTTTAAAAGATGATGTGCTGGCAGCATTGGCTAATCCGGGTAAGAAAGCATTTGCAGGGGCAGAACTCAATAGCCGCAATGTTCGCACAGAGAAAGTGAGTAACCTGCGGAAAACAATTTCCAGAAGATTAGTAGAAGCAAAGAATACGACAGCCATGCTCACCACTTTTAATGAAGTGGATATGAGCAGCATCATGGAAATAAGAACAAAGTACAAAGACAAGTTTAAAGAGATACATGGTATTGGCCTTGGCTTTATGAGTTTCTTTGCCAAAGCCTGTTCAGTAGCATTAGCAGAATGGCCTTCGGTAAATGCTTATATTGATGGCGACCAGTTAGTGTATCATGATTATGCAGATATAAGTATTGCAGTAAGTACACCAAGAGGATTAACGGTGCCGGTACTGCGGAACGTAGAAAGTATGAGCATGGCTGATGTGGAAAGAAAAGTGGTGGAACTGGCAGGTAAAGCAAAAGAAAGTAAGCTAACAGCAGAAGATTTAACAGGCGGAACTTTTACTATTACCAATGGCGGTGTGTTTGGTTCGCTGATGAGTACACCGATTATCAATATTCCGCAGAGTGCTATTTTAGGAATGCACAAAATACAGGAAAGGCCGATGGCAATAAACGGCCAGGTGGTTATCAAACCAATGATGTACCTGGCGTTAAGTTATGACCATCGCATTATTGATGGACGGGAGTCAGTTAGTTTTTTAGTAAGGGTAAAAGAGTTGCTGGAGAATCCTCAGCAACTGCTGATTGGTAAAGACCCGGTGAAGACTTTATTGGAACTATAATTTATAAAATGAAAAGTACAGGAGTTAGTTTATTTATTTTATCGGCATTCTTCCTGGCATCCTGCCAGAAGGAAATTGATTGGGGGCTTGGTGGAAATGCAGTTGCGGATAAGCTGTTAGTTAAGATCAGTTCAAAAACTGGTAGCGATTCCACTCTTATCTCCTACACATATAATGCTTCTAAACAACTGATAGGCGAGAATACAACTGGTGTATCGGGAACTACCAGCGTAGATAATGATTTGAAAATATACAGGAATAGTTCAGGCATCATTCAAAAAACGGTGCAGGTGGCATCGGCACTTACCACTAACGGTATTGATAGTTTGGTAATCCGCTACAATTACAATACTCTTTTATCAAGATATAGTTCATCGGTTTTTAAGGTTACAGTAATGGGCACTAATGTAGTGGACAGTGTTTCTTATGTTTATGATGCTGCCGGAAATATTACATCGGATGAGCATTACCTTAAAGCAAGTATTTTGCCTCCAACTCTGGCCTTAAAAACCCAATATACTTATTCTGCTGATGGATTAAATGTGACGGTGGTACAGCGATCCGCTGCCACTACGATTGGTGGGCCTATATCACCGCAGGCATCGCAGACTTATACTTTCGACAGTAAAAAAAATCCATTGGTCGTTAAGAAGGAAGCCATCATATTGTTTCGTACAGGACTCTTCAATACACAAAACTCATTAAAAACTGTCGTTACCAATACATCCAATCCTTCCGCTGAGTTTACCATCGACTATGTTTACCGGTATAATAGTGCTGGTAAACCCGACTCATCTTATGGAACAAGGACACCGGGCGGGGCAGTAACCGCTTCAAAATATTTTTATCAGTAAATCTTTCAGTCGTTCATATAAACGGCGTGGCTTCTGTTATCTTGCAGTGTGAGCCGTTATCATTCATATCTCAATTCAGCTTCGGCTATCCTGTCGGTCTATAAAGGCGAAGAGCCATTTACTTCCTTTATCAAAAAATATTTTTCGCAGCATAAAAAATTTGGTTCCAAAGACCGGAAGCAGGTAAGTCATTTATGCTATTGCTATTTCAGGTTGGGAAAAGCATTGCCTGGTATACCTGTAGAAGAGAGGATTTTAATAGCCTTGTTTCTATGTTCTCATCAACCGGACGAAGTACTGAAAGAATTAAAACCGGAATGGAATGAAAAAATTGAATTACCGTTTGATGAAAAACTTTCATTGATTAACCATAAGTTTTCGATACATGAAATTTTTCCGTGGCAAGATGAATTAAGTGATGCAATAGATAACGAAGCATTTATTCTTTCACTGTTTGAACAGCCTGATTTGTTTCTACGGTTAAGGCCGGGGAAAGAAAAAATGGCAAAACAAAAACTACATACAGCGGGCATTCAATTTCAAACTATTAGTGATAGTTGTATCGCATTATCGAATTCATCTAAGCTTGACGAATTGATCGCATTGAATAAAGAAGCGGTAGTACAGGATTATAGTTCGCAACGGGTAGGCGAGTTTATGACACCTGTCAGACCGGGACGGTCAGACAGGGAGTCGCTTCGGGTATGGGATTGCTGTGCCGCCAGTGGTGGTAAATCTATTATGGCAAAAGATATACTGGGAGATATTGATTTAATGGTTTCTGATGTAAGAGAATCAATACTGCATAACCTGGAAAAACGTTTTCAACAAGCCGGTATTAAAAACTATGAGAGCTTTGTAGCTGATTTAAGCAAACCACTAACTATTTCTTTATCTACATTTAATCTTATCATAGCTGATGTGCCCTGCACCGGCAGTGGCACCTGGGGCCGTACACCGGAGCAGTTGCATTATTTCGACGAAAATAAAATTGAAGAGTATGCTGCGACGCAACAAAAAATTGTTGCTACAGCAATTACTCAATTAGAACCAGGCGGTTATTTGTTATACATTACCTGCTCTGTATTTAAAAAGGAAAACGAGGAGGCTGTTGATTTCATGGAAAAAAAATTCAGCCTTGAATTGGTGAAGATGGAGTTACTAAAAGGGTATGATAAAAAAGCCGACACTATGTTCGCAGCTTTGTTGAAGAAGCCGTTATAGTTTAATCATTTCAGCAGTACCGACAGTTTTTTGTCCGTTCAGTACTTTGATATAATATTTTCCTTTGGACAGCCTGCTGATATTAATGTCAATTATTTTTCTACCAGTTCCTTTTACCTCTTTTAGCTGCATTACTAAACTTCCTTTTGCATCATACACAGATACAGGCATATTGTTGATTGCATAAGCAGTTTCAACAACCAATGTTACCGTAGTTCCGGAAACAGGATTTGGCTGTACCATTACCAATTCTTTCGTCGGGATTGGATTGGTTGTGCCTGTTACCACACAGGCAGAAGTAATGTTGATATTCGTAGTGTCAATATAAACAGCAGTAAAAGTAGCAACAGCAGTATCAATTATCTGGCGAATGCGATAAGAGTAGTTGCCAAGGGCACCACTGGTAAGATCATTATTGAATTGATAATTGCGGTTGGCTAATATTATTCCTGCTTGTGCATTTAGTTCACCCACTTTTGTAAACGATGTTTCTCCCGGTGCTTTTCTTTCCACTTCATATTTCATAGTAGCTACGTCTTTACTGCTCCAGCTAACGGATACCCGGCAACCAGCAACAGTGGAGGATGAAGTGGCATACTCAGTTAATAGATTAGAGAAAGCAGTTTTCATATTGGGAATGCCATAACCAATTCTGTCGTCGGGTGTTGCAAACTTGCTTCCTGCCTGTTGTAAGGCACGGATTATTTTCATGTTATTATATTCGGGGAATGCCTGCCAGAGAATTGTTCCCAATCCCGCCATATTCGGACAGGCAAACGATGTTCCATTGCTGGTGCCTACTGTATTCGATGTTGTTTGCACCAATGCGGCCACACCAATAGAAGCCATGTCTGGTTTTATCTGCCCGTCTGATGAAGGGCCATAGCTTGAAAAGCCGCCCACATTGCCGGCTACATTTACAGCACCTACAGCCACTACACTATCGCCATCGGCAGGAGTGATGATAAAACGCCAACTGTTACCGCCTTCATTACCGGCAGCATTAAAAACAATCAAACCTTTTTTGGCAGCCATATCAGCACCTCTTACAGATATGGTTGTGTTACCATTCATATTACTGTAAGTATAATTGAGTGATGCATTATCAAAATCATAATAACCCAGCGAGGACGATATTACATCCGCACCGGAACTATCTGCTCTTTCGGCTCCGCATACCCAATTAAATTCCTCCACGGGGGTTTCACTGGCATTGTCTTCTGTTTGAAATAACCAGAAACTTGCTTTTGGTGCTTTTCCAATAAACTGTCCGGGAATGTTTGCTGCAATAGTAGAAAAACAATTCATACCATGACTGCCATCATTCGCCACATTTTGTTCACGGGCCACAAAATCCCAGGTACCTAATACCTGCCCGTTTCTGTTTACACTGTCAAAAGCTTTAAGTGAGGTATAGTTATTAAATCCGTTATCAAGCATGGCAATCTGCATTCCTTGTCCCCTTAATCCTATGTTGTGCAGGAATTCACCGTTATGAAGACGTATCTCATTAAATGAGCTGGTGCCGTAGTTAAAAAAATCAGCGGTTACCTGTTCTGTTCGTTGTTGGGGCAAACCGGTTATTATTTCCTCCAGTTCAAATTTGTTATGGGAAACATTTTCAGCGGCTGCTGGTCTGGCGGCAAGACCACCTACTATTTGTACAAAAGGAAACGTATTGATAGTGGTTATGGCAGCAGCATCAGTTGTTTGTATCGTTACCGAATTCAGCCATTTGGAAACATTCAACACCGTAACATTCGGCACATTTCTTATCTGTGTAATATAAGCTGGTGTAACCGGTAAGTCGGTGCTGTCAATAGCAATATTATATCTTGCTCTTCTGTCAATAGCCCGTTGAGATAAATAGGCAGCAGGAGAAGATAAAGTGAAAGGGGTGCCGCCTTTATTTTTTAGTATTACAATATAACGGGTAAACTGTGCTTGTGATTCACAAACTGTGGCTACAAGTAATAATAACAGGGGCAATAGTTTCTTCATCGGCACAAACATTTTCATCGTCTTCAAATTTACGATAGAATGGGGAGATTAGTTGTGATCTATCATCCACTTCCTGATACCGAAGCCGGTATAATAGGGGCCACCTGAACCAGTTGAATTGGGTTGATAATCCCATAATTCGTATTCTGTATAAACAAGGCCGATATTTTTAGCATACTTTTCAAGCACCCTGGATTTTGAAGCATAGGATGTTGGTGATGTGATGGGCACATTCACCAGGTCTTTCACTTGCTCTACAGTATATACATCTGTATAATTATTTCCCCGGTAGTTGAATGAAGAAGATTCCCCATCGTAATAAAAATCCCAAAACTGGATATTGTTATCATTTTGCATATCATATTTCGGGTAGTAAGGATTAGTTGGAACAAACGAATTTCCTTTCCAGCTAAAACCATTTTTCAATGGCATGTGCATTTTAATAACACGTAGATTATCTTCCATCACTTCTACCTGGTCAGAAAGGACCGTAATAAGATAAGTGCCTGAAGGCTGCCAGGCTGTTGTTCCCAAAGAATCTCTCAGGTACCGGAATACCCGGTAGCTGGGCCGTCCAAGATTATCCGTAATCAAAGCATCCACCTGGTCTTTTACCTGGTAGCGATGCGTTTCTATTGTTCTTCCAAAGTTGGTAAAAACTAAAGAATCGAGCCGGTAAGTAATGAACTTGCCGGGAGTTAACCGTATATGATAATCGCTGATATTATCGGTGATAAATTCTTCCTTTTTATCAGTACATGAAAAAAGAGTAGTAACAATTATAGCCAACAGGCTGAGGCGGGTGATTGATTGGAGTCTCATAAGTGGTCTTTCTGTATTTTGGGATACAAAGTTTGTTCGGTTATATACTGTTTATCAGGGTTTATGGATGCTTCCAACTTCACCTTTTCAGGTTACGTCGGATAAATAAAGCTACAAACAAAAAACGGGCAAACATAGCTTCCCCTCTTTAAAACGTATGATTAAGGGCTTTATTGCCTGAAAACCAGTCAGTAGTCGCTAGTCTGAAGTCATATAGCCAGTGTCTTGATTATTAAGGATTTCCTCCTCACTCACGACTCAAAACTCCTGACTGAATTATCCCTCCGCCAATCACATCATCTCCCTCATAAAATACAGCACTTTGCCCGGGGGCAATGCCTTTTACATTTTCGTAGAAGCGGACTTTCATCGTGCCGCCTTCCGGATAAATGTTTGATAATGCCCCTTTGTCTTTGTAGCGGATCTTGGTCGTAGCCTCCATGCCGGGGGTAATCTGGTCGTATTTAATCAGGTTTATTTTTCCAACAGTCATTTCATTTTGCTCCAGGTCTTCTTCATCGCCCAGCATCACCGTGTTGTTATCAGGGTCAATTTTGGTAACGAAAACTGGTTTGCCAAATGTA
>JBKJIX010000095.1:0-12491 GCA_046598205.1 Chitinophagaceae bacterium | reverse complement strand
AAAATCACTAAATCATTCAGCACACTAACTCGTAACTCAAAACTCACAACTCGTAACCTCTTCACCTCATTCCACCAAAAATACAATCTTATCCTGAATAATATGGTATAGCTTAATAGTAAGGGCATGAAAAAGCATTTTGCCATGAGCATTACGTTCTATATAATAACTGGCCCTGTCCAGTTCTTCAATAATAGCCTGATGCTGCTCAATTCCGGCTATTTTATTCAATCTTTCGGCAAAATCCCTCTCTTTTTCACCAATATTGAGCTTTTCGCCCATTATCCGGTAGTGAATGGCTTGTTCCAGCAAGTGGTTAAAATACCGCAGAAACTGCTTTTGTTTTTCCCGGCCCAGCCGGCTTATTTCTTCCACCCATTTGGTTTGGGCCACGGGACCGGTTTTTAAAATGGCATTCAACCATTCTCTTAATAGACTCTGCCAGTCTTCTTCAGCATGTTGTACCAATTGCAAAGCTTCATGATAATTGCCTTCACTTACACTGGCCACTTGCCGGGCAATCGCCGGTTCTGTTTTATTCCGGCTTATAAGAGCTTCTTCAATTTCTTTTGTTTCTAACGCCGGTATTTTTATCAACTGGCAACGGCTTACGATAGTTTGCAACACCTGTGCTTCATTTTCCGTTACCAGTATAAACAACGTATTGGGCGGCGGCTCTTCAATCAGCTTTAATAATTTGTTGCCTTCCGCTCCCAGCATTTCCGGCATCCACATAATGAGAATTTTATATTCACTCTCAAAACTTTTCAAGCTTAGCTTACGGATGATGTCATTACATTCTTCTGCTGTTATTTTTCCCTGGCTGTTTTCTTTTTCTTTTATCTGTTCTATCCAATCAAATAGATTTCCATATGGACTCAATTTTATAAACTCTCTCCAGTCAGTAATAAAATCTGTTGCCACAGGTTTTTCTCCGGGCTTCTTCGTTACAGTCGGATAGGAAAAATGAATATCCGGATGAACTAACTGTTTTGCTTTTAAGCAGGCAGAACAAACTCCGCAGCTATCATTAACAATTTCGGGTTTAATGTTTCGGATTTCTGGTTCCGGGTTTCCAAACAGTGACGGCCCCAACTGCTGACTGCTGACTGCTGACTGCCTCCCGTTTACTTTTTCGCAAACGATATATTGAGCAAACGATAATGCCAGCAACAAAGAGCCGCTTCCTTCTTTTCCTATAAAAAGTAACGCATGGCTGAGGCGGTTATGTTGTACCAGTTCTGCCAGTTGTTGTCTTACTGCTTGTTGACCTATGATGTTGGAGAATTGCATGAAAGGTGAAGATAATAGCTTACGAAGGCTTTATTTCAGTTTCTTCTTAAAAACAGGATTGTTTTTAATTAATCTTGATTGATGATGAACCGTGATGATGTTGACTGACTTACTATTCACCAGTTCATAAATAATTCTGTAACGGCTTACTAATATTTCACGAAATGCAGGGTCATTTGCTTCAGGAACTGGTTTGCCAAATTTCGGATGTTTTGTTAGTACTTCAGCTTTATCAAAAAAAAGCTCAACAATATTCTCGGCCGCCTGAATGGAATCTTTTGATATATATGCGGCAATGGTATCTATATCTTTCAGAGCAGACGGAGCCCATATTAATTGAGCCATTTCTTTAATTTTTTCTTAGCCTGTTCCGTAGTCATACCTTTCCCTTCTTCTATTTCCTGGCGCCCTTTTTTCATTTTGTGCAATACAATCAGACGGTCAATAGCATCATCCACCATAAACTCTTCTGGTAAATCTTTCAGGCTTTTTAACACTTCTTTTTTAGTAAGCATCTTTTTATCTTTTGCTTAAAATTAAGAAGAATAGGGAAGACGACAAAGAGTGAACTTGCGGATATGTCTAAGTCAGCTTTGCTAAAAAGTCAACAAATATTTTTTGACTTTAAATATGCGAATTGGGGTCTCAGCCATTATTATTATTGTGGCTTTTGTATTGATTTGTTCATCATTTAGCGGGGTATTTTCTGGGGTGGCTTCAAAACAAAGCTATCGGGATACAAGCAGAGCTATTATTATGCAAGCAAAATTTATCAGGAATATTAGCGGGTTGATATGTAATTGTTTCGGCTCAAAAGCGATTATACCCGAAACTAATAGTTTTGAAATAATCCCATCTTCTCAAAACGGGCAATCAATCAAAAAGATTATTACAGTTGAATATTCAGGATGCAATCGTAATAATTTTGGAATCGGTAAAACGTATAAAATTATTGCAAAATGGTCTCCCTAAAAAGATTTATATGAAAGTATTGCATCCTTTTCTGAGCCGAAGAAGCTAACACGTTTTTAAAATAAAAAGCGACTCCTGATTAGGGAATCGCTTTTCTTAAAATTATAATATCCTCAATTCAACCACTTCAAAATCTCTTCACTCATTGGTTGTGTTTTTGGAGAAAAAGTAGCAACCAGGTTCCCCTTTTCATCAATCAGAAATTTTCCAAAATTCCATTTTACCGGGTCAGTCAATCCTTTCGCTGCTGCTTGTTCTAATAAGTATTTATAAATAGGAGCAACATCATCACCCTTTACTGATACCTTTTCTGCCATAGGAAAAGTGACGCCATAGTTTTTTGTACAAAATTCTTTTATCTCGGTGCTGGTTCCTGGCTCTTGTTCGCCAAAGTTGTTGGCCGGAAAACCTATAATCACCAATTTGCCTTTGTATTTTTCATATAAAGCCTCAAGGTCCTTGTATTGAGGTGTATTGCCGCAGTGTGAAGCTGTGTTTACAATCATAATCTTCTGGCCTTTGTATTTAGAAAAATCAATGTTTGTGCCGTCAAGACCGGATACTTTAAAATCATAAATAGAACCTCCAGTTAAGGTAGCAGCAATAAACAGACTGAGAAATAATGTTTTCATGTTGTAATATTTTTATTTTTATTTAATATGGAACAACAAAATTAAGGGGACTCGGTTCTGTGATTGTCATAATTATTTCAAAGATGTCCCTATTGTTTCTCAAAACTACCCAAATCTGGCAGACCAACAGGTCTTGGTTTACCCTCTAAGTCAATGGTTACTGATGCGTTAACTCCTTTATTAATGGCTGGAGAACCAGTTTTTAACCTGAAATCATAATAATTACGACTGGTATTAATACTATCAAATTTTGGTGGTTGGTTGTTGAGCATTTGGTTACTGGTAATGTTAGCCGGGGTGCTTTGCACTTTCCAAAGACCGTAATCAAAATTCACATTAAAGGCAGTCGTTCCGCTTTTCGAAACAATAACCTCGTC
This sequence comes from Chitinophagaceae bacterium, assembly GCA_046598205.1. GTDB lineage: Bacteria > Bacteroidota > Bacteroidia > Chitinophagales > Chitinophagaceae > JJ008. The sequence goes on along the minus strand of JBKJIX010000095.1, from coordinate 9,217 downwards.
ATTTACCAATCCATTTTCGCCCCAAAAAATACAATTACGAAAAACAGCATTCAGGTTAGCGGTAACAGGGTTGTTGTTTACACTAATAAAATTACTGACAAACAGCACCGGGTCTCTATGGTCAATATAACGATTAGCATAAGTAACCACCGTACAATGGGTAAACTGGTAATCACCCCCTTTTACAAGGACCAGGTTCTTACCACAATTACTGATTAAACAATTTCTTGCCCTTACGCTGGAATTAAGAGCTATAATACCGGCATCATATGCATTATCAATTATACACTCATTAAGTGTTAGTTTAAAATTGGGTGCAGATAGATCTTGTAACCCAATAGCCTGGTAAGCATTTTTTATCACTGCATAAGTAAAAACATTGTCCTTTGAAGATGGCTGCAAGAAGATACCAGGCCAGCTTGCCGGATAATCTTTGTAAGGCTCATCCAACCTATCGCCCTGAAAATAAACCCTGTCGGCTGTGTCTTTTAAACCATTCACCTTTATTGTTCCATTCACCACAATAGGTGCATCAGCATGCACATGAATTCGGCAACCCTTGTTAATGGTCAGTGTTTGATTTGCATTAATTAACAAAGAGCCAAGGATTACATAAGGCAAATCATTATTCCATGTTTCATTGGCAGCTATTACTTTATTCCGGAAAAAATGAGCATTCTGTCCCCATGCTTCCAATTGTACCAATCGTTTATTTCCGTTGAAGCTAATTTCAATACTATCTCTTAATATAAAAGGAAGATTGGCCGCATTAGGATTTACATTCACCTGTGCAAAAACATAAAGGCTATCGTTGGGTTCTATTTCAAGATTAGTAAATTGGGTGCCGGGTATGCCGTCCACATTTATTTTATAAACAGAAGCAGCACCGCCCATTAGCTTTATCGAAGAGAGACGAAGTTTTTGATTATTCTCATTTATGATTTTGAATGTTCTGTAAGTAGAACTGGTTGTTACAAAAACTGTATCATACTTTAAAGTGTCTGCTGTAATTGTCACTCTTGCATCGCCGGAAGTAATAAAAGAATCTTTCCGACAGGAAAAAAGAATTGTCAGTAAGGATATGGCAAGTATTCCGAGGGTCTTCATTGGTATCAAAAGTAAAGCTAAGAGTTGAAAGGAGAAAATACAATGGGCTAAGAGGTTGAACGAGAAAAAAGAGAGAAGGAGGAATACAAAACCCAATATTTTAGCATCCTTGTAAAAAATTTATTAGTTCAGTAAAAACTCTTTTCCTCCTTTGTCTCCTTTCTTCTCTTAGCCTAACGGGAGGCCACACAAAGACTCGCCAAACTCAGTGACACGTTTTCAGCTTTTAATAACTCGTTTCCACAAGCCTCGAAAGTGGCACCTGTTGTTACTACATCATCCACCAGCAACAAATGTTTATTGCGTATAGTTTCAGAGTCCGAAAGAACAAACTTTCCTTCCATATTCTTCCACCGTTCTATTCTGCCTTTTTTGGTTTGTGTTGCTGTATGCTGAGGACGGATAATCACTCGATCCAAAACCGGAATATTCATAACCGCTGCCATTCCTTCACACAAAACAGTAGCCTGGTTATAGCCCCTTCTTCTTTGTTTGGCAGGAAAAAGTGGTAAGGGAACGAGGCCATCTACCCGAAAACGGCCCGATTTCAGGATTTGATCCCCCATCATCCCGCCTAATTGAAGGCCAAGCTCTTTATTACCCTTATATTTAAACTGGTGCATCAGGTGCTGCATCAGCGATTCTTTGGTAAAATAGAATTGGGCAGTGGCTCCAACAAGGGGCAAACGTCCCCAAAAGGTTTTTTCAACTGGATTGTTGAAATGCAGTTCAAAATTTGTTTCAGGCATCGCATCCATACATCGCATACATAGCACACTCTCTTCATTTAATATATCACTGCCACATCCTGTACACACATGTGGAAACAGCAAGTGAAGCACAGAGTCTTTTATTTCTTTAAACCCAATCATTGCAGATAATAACTAATAATGAATAGATAATAGTTTCTTCAAATCAATAGTTTGCTTCATTTCGCTCCGCGTATAAGATGTTATAGAATACAATAAGCCCTGTATAATAAACAACTATTCTCTTTTCACTATTCCCTAAAACAGGTATTTATAAACTTCTTCCACTCTTCCCATCAGCACTATTTCGATACCAAACTTTTGTTTGCTCAACCCTTTTTGATTGTATTTTGAAACGATGATTTTTTCAAACCCCAACTTTTCTGCTTCAGCAATCCGTTGGTCAATTCGGTTAACGGCTCTTATCTCGCCGCTTAATCCAACCTCTCCGGAAAAACAAATTCCTTGTGGCAGCGGCACATCTTCATACGATGAAAGCAAAGCACAAAGAACTGCCAAATCAATAGAAGGGTCTTCTACTTTTATGCCGCCTGCTATGTTTAAGAAAACATCTTTCATTCCAAAATGAAAGCCACCTCGTTTTTCTAATACTGCTAACAACAACTGTAAGCGACGCAAATCAAAGCCGCTTACTGTTCGTTGTGGTGTGCCATAAACAGATTGTGTTACCAATGCTTGTACTTCTATCAGCAATGGCCTCAGGCCTTCAATCGTTGCTGCAATAGCGATTCCACTTAACTGATCTTCTTTTTGTGTGATTAATATTTCGCTTGGATTCAGCACACCTCTCATGCCTTCATCCGTCATTTCATAAATGCCTAATTCGGCAGTACTGCCAAAACGATTCTTTAATGTTCTTAAAATTCTATACGCATAATGGCGGTCCCCTTCAAACTGCAAAACCGTGTCCACCATGTGTTCCAGAATTTTTGGCCCTGCAATGCTTCCGTCTTTTGTTATATGGCCGATTAAGAAAACCGGGGTATTGGTTTCTTTTGCAAAGCGTTGAAACTCGGCAGCACATTCTCTTATTTGTGATACACTGCCTGGTGATGAATCAATAAATGATGTGTGTAATGTTTGTATCGAGTCAACAATAACTAATTGTGGTTTCAGTTTTTTTATTTCTTGGAAAATAGTTTGTGTAGATGTTTCTGTTAGTAAATAAAAATTTTCGTTCTTCAATCCAAGCCGGTCAGCTCTCATTTTAATTTGCTGTTCGCTTTCCTCACCACTTACATACAGAACAGAAACATTTTTTAACCATAATCCATTTTGTAAGAACAATGTTGATTTGCCGATACCTGGTTCACCGGCAACCAACACCAAACTTCCGGGAACAATACCTCCACCTAAAACACGGTTGAGTTCTGCATCTGATGTTGGTAGTCTTTTTTCTTCGCTGCTTTTAATGTCGCTTAATGAGATTGTCTTGCTGGTTCTTTTTTCATCATTATAATCTTTCCATCCATTGTTGTTTTTAGAATTATCTTTTTGTGTCAATTCTTCAACGAATGTGTTCCATTGACTGCATGATGGACACTGACCTACCCATTTCACACTTTCATATCCGCAATTCTGACAGAAAAAAGATGTTTTTACTTTACTCATTTATTAAAATTAAATGATTGCATGGTTCCGATAACTATCAAGATTAAAATGTTTGAACAATGATTGAAGAATAGCAACGTCTTTCAATAAAAAAATGTAATGAAGAATGAAAAGAAGAAGATAAAAAGCAATTACTTTTTATAAGCAGTTCTATAAAAGTAAAAAGGGTCAATCTTTCGACTGACCCTCTTACTTACTAACCCATTAAATTCTATTGCTAAATTACAATTATGCCCCACATTTCAAAATAAATTTTTACCGCTGTGCATAACTTCCAACGCTATAAAAACAGGAAAAGCTGTGTTTTAAATTATGGAAGGCAGTATTTTAATTTATTGATTTACAATAATTTGTGTTCATTTTTTTAAACTGAGGTGATGTTTTTTTAGCTCAAATATTATCCCCGTTTTAAATTTCGGAATGACAAAACGGCTGAAAAATACGATCCGGCAGTAATGGTAGTAAATTTGCTATTATAACAGTCAAATAAATATTTTAATATGATGATGTCAAATGAGATTTTTATCGTTTCGCTGGTGTTTTTGGGCATCAGTTTCCTGGTTTCGGCCATACTCAAAAGGAAGTTTACGAAGTACAGTAAAATTGGCCTTGCCTACGGTCTTTCGGGCCGGGAAATAGCCGAAAAAATGCTCAAAGAAAACGGCATTTATGACGTAAAAGTCACCTCTGTTGAGGGTTTCCTTTCAGACCACTACAATCCTGCCAATAAGACCGTTAATCTTAGCCCGGATGTTTACAATGGAACCAGTGTTTCTGCAGCTGCGGTAGCCGCCCATGAATGCGGCCATGCCGTGCAGCATGCTACTTCTTATGGCCCTTTAATGTTAAGAAGCAAGCTGGTGCCGGCCGTTCAGATGAGTTCTATGCTGGTAAACTGGATTTTGCTGGCAGGTATGATTGTACTGGCCACCACTAAAAATCCTACGGTGCTGCTGATAGGCATTATAGTAATGAGTGTCACCGTTTTATTCACCCTTATTACCTTGCCAGTGGAATTTGATGCCAGCAAGAGAGCACTTGCCTGGCTCGACAGAACCAATGTGACTAATTCGGAAGAATATCCCAAAGCCAAGGATGCACTAAAATGGGCAGCAACCACTTATGTAGTAGCTGCTTTGGCAGCTGTTGTTACTCTTATACAATATATAATGATATACCTGGGAAGCAGGGATAGAAATTAATAAGGGCAAGTTGATTAAAATCAATTTTTGTAAACATGCAGCACTCTGCATGTTTTTTTTGTTTTGTTAAGATAAGGTTAACATATATTTATTCTTTCTTTCTATTACCAAAATAAACACAAATGAGAAAATTAAGATTGCTTATGCTGAGCGGATTTCTGCTTGCCGCACAGTTTCTAATGGCACAAACAAGAGAAGTAGCGGGAAAGGTTACTGATGGAAGCGGGGCTCCGCTTGCGGGTGTATCAATTAGGGTAAAAGGCACTAATACGGGTACCTCTTCAGGTAATGATGGTGCTTATTCTATCAATATGCCTAAAGGACTTAACTCCCTTATCTTTTCCTACATTGGTTATGAAGATCAGGAGGTGGATGTAAAGGGTAATTCAATGAACATCTCCTTAAGCCAGTTTACCAGAAGCCTCAATGAGGTTGTAGTTACTGGTTATGGATCGCAGGTTAAAAGAGATGTAACCGGTTCTATTGCACGGGTAAAAGGTTCTGATGTACAGAATATGCCTGTTCCCAACCTTTCCCAAGCACTTCAGGGTCGTGCTGCAGGTGTTTTTGTAGAAGCTCAGAATGGCAAAGTTGGTGAGGGCATAAAAGTTAGAGTTCGTGGCTCTACCTCTATTAATGGTAGCAATGAACCACTTTATGTTGTAGATGGCGTGCCATTAGTTGGTGGTATTTTTGGAAGTGCATCTGCCGATATAAATTTTAATGACGTTGAATCTTTTGATATCCTAAAAGATGCTTCTGCAACCGCTATCTATGGTAGCAGAGCTGCCAACGGTGTTATATTGATTACAACTAAAAGAGGTAAAAACGGTAAAACAAAATTTACACTTAATACACAATACGGTACACAGGATCCAACAGGCAAAAGAGAATTTTTGAATGCTGCTGAGTTTATCGAACTGTTTAGCGAGGCTGCTGTCAATACAGCCAAATATCACTATAACAGAGCAGGTAACTGGAGAGGTTTTGCAAGCGAGGCAGCAGCTATTACTAATATGACTACCTGGATGGAAGGACGCTTTAACCGTTATAGCGGATACAGCGATTGGAGAACGCTGCAGACAAACACAGATTGGCAGGAGCTTGCTTTCGATCAGGATGCAAAGACCAGCCAAATAGAATTGAATGCACAGGGTGGAAACGATAAAACAAAATTCTTCATCAGCGGAAGTGTAAATAACCAGGATGGTATTCTGATTGGGAATAAGTTTCAAAGGATGGGTTTGAGGTTTAACTTAGATAACCAGGTAAATAACTGGCTGAAAACCGGAGTTAATATTAATCTTACAAAAACCGAAAGAAACCGGGTGCCAGACGATAATGCATTCACAACTCCTATGCAATTAGTGGCTTTGGCTCCTATAACACCTGTTAGAAATAATTTAACCGGTGCATTGTATGACAGGCCCACTACTACTTATTACAACGGCTTAATTGATTTTGAAGATGCCATTTTCAAAATTACCGGGTATAGAAACCAGGGTAATATCTATACAGAAAGCAGGATAGCAAAAGGACTTACACTTCGTAATGAATTAGGCCTTGATATGGTAAGTCAGAATGAAGATCGTTTTTGGACCAGCCGTACACTTGCTGGCGCAGGCGTTGGTGGCGCTGGTCGGGCACAATGGTTAAGAAACACCCGTTGGATAACCAACAACTATCTTAACTATATTACTACAATAAAAGATGCACATAAAATAGATGCAACCGTAGGTATGGCTTTTGAGAACCGTTATGACGAGTATGCATTTGTAACAGGTCAAAACTATGCTGATGAATCTATTAAGACATTGGCAGGTGCTGGTACAATTAACGGAGGCTCTAATACGATAAATGAAAACAATCTCGTTTCCTATTTTGGTCGGGTAAACTATAGCTTCAAACGTAAATACCTTGCTTCAATAAGTGCAAGATCAGACGGAGACTCCCGTTTCGGAAACAATTATAAATATGGATTTTTCCCAGCGGCATCTTTGGGCTGGATAGCCAGCGATGAAAGTTTTTTGAAAAACATTAAATGGCTGAGTTTTCTGAAAATACGTGGTAGTTATGGTATTTTGGGTAACAACTCAGGTTTAGGATTCTATCAGGCTCTTTCTCAGTATGGTCCGGTTACGTATGGTGCAACCTCAGGTTTAAGAATCAACACCTTTGGTAATGAAAATTTACGTTGGGAAAAAACAGCAACAGTTGATATAGGTTTTGAGTTTGGAATATTTAATAACAGAGTTACCGGAGAGTTCAACTGGTATAATAAGCAAACTTCAGATATGCTGCTGGCCGTTCCAACTCCATCTCCTTCAGGAACTACTTCTGTTTTTGGAAATATTGGTGAAATGGAAAACAAAGGAATTGAATTTGTTTTGAATACAGTTAATGTAGCAGGTAAAAATCTTAGATGGACTACTACTTTGAATGTAGCCCGTAACAGAAATAAGCTAACAAAATTGGATGGCCAGCAACAGCAAATATTGCCAAGCGATGCCCGTTTTGCCAACGCATTAATTATCGGCCAACCTATCGGAATTTTTTATGGAGTAAAATTTGCCGGAGCCGATCCTGCAAATGGTGATCCATTGTTCTATAAACAAGATGATAAAACAACTACTAACATTTTCAGTCAGGCAGGTAATTTTATTATTGGTGATCCTAATCCGGATTGGATTGGTGGCATTACCAATACAGTAACCTGGAAAGGTGTAGAGTTGAATTTCTTATTCCAGGGTGTATTTGGCAACCAGGTACAAGATGGTGGTGGTGGATTTATGAGTGCAAGTGCCGACTGGTTCGATAACCAGACCAGAGATCAATTAAAACGTTGGAAAAATGTGGGAGATATTACCAATGTACCGCAAGCCCGTATCAACCGGTTTGGCGATTTTGACAGCCCAAGTATGAGTACAAGATATGTTTATGATGCCAGTTATTTAAGACTGAAAAATCTCACACTGGCTTTCAATGTGCCTCAAAAATGGGCCGCTAAAGCAAAATTGTCAAATGCCCGTTTATATCTAAGTGGTGTGAACCTGCTGACATTTACTGATTATCCAGGATGGGATCCTGAAGTAAATACCGACTATCGTGCAGGTAATGTAAATCAGGGTAGTGATTTTTATGCGGCACCACAAATCAAAAGTTTTGTTTTTGGTTTAACTATCGGGCTTTAATTAATGCTCATTTAAAAAATAATTTAGTATGAAAAAAATAGTAATATTATTCGCATTTTCCGGAGCAATTACACTTGCCGGCTGCGATAAAAAACTGGATCTAAGAAACCCTCAGACTATTGATGCAGCGGGTGCATTTTCATCAGATGCCAAAGTAAAGAAAGTAGTAATCGGTAATTATGCCTCATTGGGTGCCGGCGCTATGTTTGGTGGAGATGTATTATGGATGAGTGAACTAATGGCCAGTGCTGGCGAACTAAACTGGGTAGGAACTTTTCCTGACCCACGACAGATTTGGAGTAAGAACATCCTGATAGCCAACAGTAATGTTGCTGCCACTTATTCACAGGCATATAGAATAATTTATAATTCAAATAATATTCTCGCAAATATTGGGGTGGTACTCCCTGCTGATCAGCCAAAAGTAAGTGGTGAAGCTCTCTTTCAAAGAGCATTGGCTTATTTTGAATTAATAAAGTACTATGGAGAAAAACCATTTTTCGCTGGTGGCGCAACTGCATTAAAAGGAGTACCTCTTATAATAACCCCCGGACCTGCTGCACCTGATGATGCTTTTTATCAAATGCCAAGGGCTACGGTAGATGCTGTTTACCAACAAATAATAGCCGACCTTATTGCTGCCGAAGCTGGTCTGCCAAACACTAATACTGTTTATGCAAACAAAGCATCTGCAGCACTTGCATTGGCAAGAGTGTATTTGCAACAGGATAAATTTGCTGAAGCAAGAGATGCCGCTAACCGATGTATTACAATTGCCACGGCCAATGGCTTTTCACTTGTAAGTACTTATGCAGGCGCATTTAATAATGCCACCAACACAACCGAAGATCTGTTTGCCATGCAGGTAACAAACCAGGCAGGAACAAATTCCTGTTTTACCTATTTCAGTACGGGCACTAATGGCGCAAGAGATGGAGATATAGAGGTAACAACTACACACTATAATAAATACAATGCGTTGGATGCACGCCGTGCCTTATTCTTTTTTGAAGCAGGTGCCTGGCGTTGTGGTAAATGGAAGACGATTTATAGAAACGTAAAAGTAATGCGACTGGCTGAAGCATATTTAACCCGTGCCGAATGTAATCAACGCTTAGGTACATCTGTAGGTGCTACGCCAGATGCTGACGTAAGTCGTACTAGAGTTAGAGCAGGGTTAACCCCACTTGTTGGCTCTACATTACAACAGATACTTGACGAAAGAGAATTGGAACTTGCTTTTGAAGGGCAGGGTCTTTGGGATGCAAAAAGATTAAGACAAACCGTAGATGGTAAAACATGGAATGATGATAAGATGACATTTCCTATTCCATTA
>JBKJIX010000144.1:0-11206 GCA_046598205.1 Chitinophagaceae bacterium | reverse complement strand
AAACTTCCGCTGCTATAGTTGGAGGCAAACAACCATTTACCTGTCTTATCTGTTTCCACATGGCAGGGGTGGTCGCCACCTGAAAGTTGACGGTTGATGAATGTAAGTTTTCCTGTTTCTTTATTAAATGTAAAGGCGGCAATGTCACCACCTTTACCATCCTGCGGTGCTGTCTCATGTACAGCATACACAAATTTTCCATTGGGAGAAAAGGTTACAAAAGATGGGTTAGAAGTTTTGACATGGCTTATTTCTTTTGCCGAACCATCAGCACTGTTGAATTTATAAACATACACCCCTTCGCTTTTTGGCGAGTCGTAAGTGCCAACAATCATATAGTATTCTTGTGCCGGTGATGACAGGAAAAGCAGGAATAAAATAGTAGAAAAGAAAAGCTTCATGCCGGTTGTTTTAGAAAGTGAATATCTTCTTTTAAAATGATTTTAACAAAACCAGTATAGCTATTGCACGGTCTGGCACAATCTTATCATAGTTAGTATGACTAACAAAAATTATAAAAAATTTAAAACCCAAAGTCATGAAAAGAATATTTACTTTATCAGTTATCCTGATTTCAATCACCCTTTTTGTCAGTAGCTGTGTTAAAAACAGTCTTCCTCCGGACAATGAGAACTACTGGTTATCAAAAGAACAGGGTGAAGTAGTTTACAGCGATACTTATTGCAGTTATTTTGTAGTAGAAACCTATTATGGCTTCAACATTGTAAAGGCTTATGGCAGTTACAAACCCTACGAAGGAAGCATTGTATATGGCAACTTCAGCAACAGGGGAACAAGAGAAATGTATAACTATTCAACAGGTGTTGTATTTACCGGCACTGTTACGGACTACTGGCTCAGCTATGTAGAAGCCCAGGATGCACTTGATTACTATTGCCCTTATGGTGGTAAGAGTGCCGATGGAACACCTGCAAAAAGAGAATTTAAAAAAGCGGTTACTGTCTTTAAGAAATAAAGGTTGAGATATTTAACATAAGCCCTGTCCCGTTTCAAACGAGGCGGGGCTTTTTCTTGTTAAAGGCTTTTCACATATTCGGATAGAGTTGTTTCTGGTTTACCTAAATCATTCCAGGTCTTTTCACTTTCAAACTTCTCCGGATATTTATTTAATGCTTCACAAATCCGGCCTGCATAATTCATTTTTTGGCTGAAGTATCCAAGGAACTTTAATACCCCGGGCGGCAGTGTCATAGTCTTCGCTGGTTTTTTATAATTACGAAGAAAAATTTCAGCTACCTCATTCCAGTCGTATCCATCCGCACCCTGTATAGCGTATTCCTGGTTGTTATTACCGGCTATTTGAAATGCCTTTGCTACTTGCTTACCATAGTCTTGGGCAGCTACAAACCACATTTTCGCCACCGAACCATTTACCATCATTAGTTTATTTCCTCTCAGCATTTGTTGATCGAGGCATTCCATAAATGTGGAAGGGTAAAAGATGGAATAAGTAATGCCTGATGAACGAATAGCATCCTCAGCTTTGTGCTTGATGTCAAAACTCCACCAGTCAAAACCATTCATGCCCTGGTAATTTTTAACCAACGAAGACAGGTAGGCAATCCTTTTGATTCCTGTTTCTTTAGCTGCTGCTATTACATTTGCAATCCCTTCACGTTCTGTTTGTGGATGCTTTTCTTTGGAGGATTGATTAACAGATAAGTTCATGTAAACAATATCATGCCCCGCAAATGCTTTTTTCAAACTTTCTTTATCAAATATATCTCCCTGTGTAATTTTTGCAGCAGGAAATAGTTGTTGCATTTTGTTGGTATCTCTTGCAAGCAGGGTTATATCAAATCCGGCTTTGATCAATTCACGGGCAACTGGCTTACCCAGCATACCGGTTGCGCCAATAAATAAAATCTTTTGCAATAGTTACAATTTTTTCAATGAGTCAATTACTTTTTGATTGGTTTCTTCATCGCTTAATTGTTGAGGTATAAAATTTTTACCGATTACCTTCTCATACAGCTCAATGTATCTTTTAGAAATAGTATCCACCCATTCATCACTCATTACCGGAACTGTTTGCCCTTCTTTACCCATAAAATTATTGGCGATCAGCCATTCTCTTACAAATTCCTTACTCAGTTGTTTTTGCCTCCCAATGGCATGAGGGACGCCTTTACCTTGTCTTTCTTCATCCCGATAGCTATCGGGACCATCGGCATAAAAATATCTCGAACTGTCAGGAGTGTGTATTTCGTCCATCAGGTAAATGGCATTACCTATTTTACCAAATTCATACTTGGTGTCCACAAGAATTAATCCCTGTTTCGCAGCAATCTCTTTACCTCTCGCAAAAAGTTGGAGAGCATAATCACTTAAAACATTCCACTCATCAGCAGTAGCCAATCCTGTTTTAATTATTTTTGCTGCTGAAATATCTTCATCATGCCCTTCAGATGCTTTGGTGCTTGGCGTAATAATGGGAGAGGGGAAGTAATCATTTTCTTTCATTCCCTCTGACATAGTAACGCCGCACAAGCTCCTCTTTCCATCGGCGTAGGTTCTCCAGGCATGGCCAGTCAGGTTTCCTCTTACCACCATCTCAATTTTGAATGGTTCGCATCGTTTACCGATAGAAACATTGGGTGCAGGAACATTTATCAACCAGTTTGGGCAAATATCCCGGGTGGCATTCAGCATGTAAGCAGCAATCTGGTTCAGCACTTGTCCTTTATAAGGGATGGGTCGGGGCAAAATGACATCAAAAGCAGAAATACGGTTGGAAGCAATCATCACCAGCCAATTACTGCCTATGGAATATACATCACGAACCTTTCCACGATAAAAAGCTGTTTGATTTGGGAAAGAAAATTTACTCATTTTTCGAAAGTAAGGAGGGTGCAAAAATAACCCACTCCTTAACCCATTAAGATGTCAACAATTTATCCCTGCCGGTTCCGTTCAGGCGGGTCTGCCTGAACATTTTTGGGTTTTAGAATTTTGTGCTCAGGCGTATATACCCAGCATTTTTTTAATAAAAAAAAATGCGTTTTTGACGGTCTTTCTTCTTAAAAATTAAATTTTCAGATAAACTTTACAATGCTTATTTTTCCATCAAATTCCAAAACTTAAATCTCCCTATTATGAGAAAAAGCTACCGCTATTTGGCTATCTGGCTGATGGCTGTTTTGTTAACGATTGCTGCTAATGCCCAGACAGTTACTGTATCCGGAACTGTCCGTAACGGAACTTCAAAAGAAGGTGTAATCGCTGTTACTGTTGCCGTAAAAGGCACCAGCCAGGGAACCTTCACCGATCCTAATGGTGCGTTTAGCATTAAACTATCAAAACTGCCCGTCGTACTAGTATTTACTTCTACCGGTGGGTATGATGCCCAGGAAGTAACAGTTTCAGATGCTGCCCAACCTGTTAATGTTGAATTGAAAGTAAACACAGTGATGGGTCAGGAAGTAATAGTTGCTGCCAACCGGGTGCCAACAAGAATATTAGAGTCTCCGATTTCAATAGAAAGATTAAGCAGTTCCGCACTTAAAAATACTGCTGCTCCAAGTATTTATGAGGCTATTGGAAATATGAAAGGTGTGGATGTACATACCGCCAGTTTGAATTTCCGCACTGTTACTACCCGTGGCTTTGTAAGTAGTGGTAATACCCGCTTAATACAACTGATTGATGGGATGGATAACCAGGCTCCCGGTTTGAACTTTGCAGTGGGTAGTGTAATCGGTTTAACCGATTTGGATGTTGACAATATTGAAATATTGCCCGGAGCTTCATCGGCCCTGTATGGTTCTGGTGGTATGAACGGAACAATACTTATCAATAGCAAAAGCCCATTTAAATATACTGGATTAAGCTATAATATCAAGCAAGGTATAATGCATGTAGATAGCAGGCAACGTAGTGCCTCCCCTTATTATAACTGGTCTTTCCGTTGGGCTAAAGCCTTTAAAAATAAGTTTGCTATAAAGATTGCTGCTGAACTGATAAAAGGTAACGACTGGCAGGCTGAGGATTACAGGAACAAGAGATTAGACCCAACTGGTTTGTTTGCATTGTCAACTGGAAACCGTCAAAACACCCCTGACTTTAACGGCATCAATACGTATGGTGATGAAACAAGTGTGAATATTCCTGCTTTATCGCGGATATTGCAGGCTACAATAAATGGAGGTGTTTTGGGGGCAACAGGAGGGTTTGTCAATTTAAATAATTCGGCGGCTGGCTATTTTGGTGCTATCGGAAATCCAACCTATCCAACTAATGCACAGGTGGCCAACTTTATTGGCTTATTTCCTGCCGCATTACAACCAGCAGTACAACTTTTCGTCCCATTCTACCTTGGAAATTCAAGAAACTACTTTGGAGCCACCCCGGCAGATAGGTCAACTAATAATGTAACAAGAACAGGTTATGAAGAGAAACATCTTGTTGATTATGGCAGCCTGAATGCAAAATTTGTTGCAGGTCTTCATTATAAGATTACTAACAACCTTGAAGCTTCATTAAACTCTTATGTTGGAACAGGAACCACAGTTTATACCGGTGCCGACCGTTATTCTCTCCGCAACCTGAAAATGGCCCAGCATAAATTAGAGTTAAGATCTAAAAATTGGTTTGTAAGGGCATACACTACTCAGGAAAATGCAGGTGAATCATATAATGCTTCGGCAGCGGGTGCCTTTGTAAATGAAGCCTGGAAACCAACAGCACCATCTGCTGCCCTTGGGTTGCCTGGTATCAGTTCTTCCTGGATTGGTCAGTATATACTTACCTATTCAGAAACGTTGCGTCAGACTGGTTCTGTTAGTCTTCCTCCAAGTAGTTTTAATTTGCATGCGGCTGCCCGAAATGCTGCTGATGTGGGTCGTTTATTACCTGGTACTACAGCCTATGCTAATGCACTTAAAAAAGTAAGGACTACACCTATTAAAAACGGTGGTGCTTTGTTCCTTGATAAAACTGACCTGTGGGCAGGTGAGGGACAAATTAACCTTTCAGATGTAGGTAAATTCTCCGATAAAGTAGAAGTAATTGCTGGTGTTCAGTGGAAACAATATGTACTTAATTCACAAGGAACATTATTTGCAGATAATACTGATACCCTGATTGGCTATGCCAAAATTGATAACCGTGGTAATATCAAAGTGACCGAAACAGGTGGATACATCCAGTTGCGTAAAAAACTATTCAACGATGTGCTTACACTTAGTGGCTCTGTGCGTTATGACAAGCAAACCAATTTCGATGGTAAGTTCACACCCCGGGTTACCGGGTTGATTAAATTAGCAAAAGACAATTTCTTACGGATCTCCTACCAGACTGCATATCGTTTCCCAACGATGCAGAACCAGTACATTGCCCTTTCTACCGGAACGGCTGTACTTATTGGTTGTTTGCCAGAGTTTCAGAACTATTATAAGCTTAACACGACTCCTTTCCGTGGCTACACTGCAGCAAGTATTGTAGCTGCTAGAGCAGGCGGGGGCACCGGGGTTTTGGTTCCTGCCACATATCAGGAAGTGAAACCTGAAACAGTTGGCTCTTATGAACTGGGTTACAAAGGTATTTTAATGAAGAAACTGATGGTGGATGCTTATGTTTACTATAGCCGCTACCAGGACTTCTTAGCCACTATTGTGGTAGGACAGGCAAGAACCGGTGTAGTTACTGACTTGCTTTCTCCATTCAGCACCACCAACCTCTCCTATACACAAAACTCTCCTGAAGCTGTAAAAGCCATCGGCTGGGGTATAGGGCTTGATTACAACCCCTTTAAGAACTACTACCTGACTGCAAACGTATTCTCCGACCAACTGAAAGATGCGCCGGTAAACCTTGTTACTTTTTTCAATGCTCCTAAGTACAGGGTGAATGTTGGAGTAAGGAATGACAATTTTTGCAAAGGCTTCGGATTTAATATGATGATGAGGTGGCAGGATGAAAATTTTTATGAGGGAACTTTTGTAAAAGGAACATTGCCTTCTTTTGCTACGGTTGATGCACAAGTTACTTATCGTCCGATTGGTACCAAAAGTGTTTACCGTGTAGGTGGAACCAATTTGGGTAACAACTATAACCGTACAGGTTTTGGTAGCCCGGCTGTGGGTGGTTTATATTACATCAGCTACGGATTCAATATCAACTAAAGAAATTGGGTTATACAAGTATAAAGGTCCTGCCAATGGCAGGACCTTCTTTTTGCGGATATTTAAAGGTGATTTTATTTGAGCGGACTACCATAGAGAAGTTGGTGAAAATTATGGCTTATCAATTTTAATCTCTCCATGCAGGCACAAAGAGATGAAATAGTTTCAGGTATAAAATAAAGTTTCGAATAATAAACAAATAGAACAATTATCAACATACTCTTCTTCATGTAAAAAAGAACCTGACGGACAGGTGAAATTTTTCAATCAGGTATTATCGAAAAAAATCTTTGCGGGAAAAGCAGTGGGATAGAAAACTTAATTCAATGTCTTCATCGTTTGCCCAATCATATAGCCATTATGATAAACTTGCATCGTATAAGTGCCCTTCAGGTATTCTTCTGCATTAAGAGAGAATAGTAATTGCTTACTTTCCCCTTTCTGATATTCGAATCTTACTTTTCGGGTATAGTTAATACGGCTTCCATTCTGTATGTTGATAGTGGTGGCTTCCCACACATCTTCATTTTTCAATATCCTTCCATCAGGCTGGGTGATTACTACAAATACATCGGCATTTTCGTAATCTGTAACATTATTTTGTAAGGCAAAAGATATTACCAGTTTACTGGCTTTCTTTGCCTGGTTTGTTTCCTGTTCTTTGTCATTTTTAACTGCAACAGGGGCCAGTTTCATTTCCGAAGCAACAAAAGCAGAGGCAAGGTTTACTTTTTCAGTTAAAACTTTATTTTCCTGGCCAAGCTTTTGCATATTGCCCTGCATATCCTTTACCTGCACATTTACTTTGTCAAGTACTGCTGTTATTTGTTTCTTTTCATCTTCTATAGTAACGTTTTTATTTTGCAATTCTCCAACCAGGCGTTGCAATTCTATAGTCTTGCTACGGGCAAGATCAAGATCTTCCTTTTTGATATTATTTTTTTTAAGAATAGTGGCAATTTCATTTCTAAGCTTGCTGATTTCCGACAACTTTGTTTCCAGTTCTCCTTTTAACATTCCGGCGGTGCTTTTAGTAGAATCAAGTCCGGCTTCCAGGTTACTGATTTTGTGCGAGTATATTTTTTGTAACGAATCCTGAACACCCTGTGCTACAGTGGTGGAATCCTTGATTAGAACTTCCGTTTTCTTGCTGGTGTACAGGCTTTTATCATACAGGTGATAAACCCAGGTGGCTACAAGCCCTAGTGATAACATGCCCAGCAAGAGTGATTTAGTATCTTTCACAGAACCTAACTATTAAAGTGATTAAAATATTTCACATCGTGAAAAATCTAAAATATTAGTCTTCTACATGATCATCTACATAGGCTGACACCCAGCCAACCTGCCCATTTTTAACCAGGAAAAATTGCTTACCGACAAAAGTGGATTCGAATTGTCGCATAATTTTCAGCAAAAGACCTGTACCAGCCAGCATTGCTCTTTGGTCAAATACCTGCTGCACCCTGGTTAATTCTTTAATAACAACATCTCTTTCTTCTTTTCTGACATCCAGAGCGATAAAAGCAGGGGCCATTGCCCCGAAATTATAGTATAGTTTCTCGTTGAATTTTTTTAAATCAGCATATGTAATAGGAATAACGGAATTGTCAAGCATATCAGGGTACATCAAAGAACCTATAGCCCATGCAATGCCGCCACTTATGGCAATATTATCGCTAACGGGGTAGGCTCCACTTTCATTCACAGCATAAATTATCTCTGAATTTTCTGCACCTGCCAATACCCTGAGGAGTTGCCTGTTATAGTTTACAAGAGTTTTATCCTCGCCACAATTTTTTTCGGCAGCATTGGTGGTACTTTTTGTCCCCCAGCTCAATTTAAAAAGTTTGAAATCATTGGTATTCCCATAAGGGAAAAAACCTCCTTTGGTATTGCCGCTTCCAATGTCAATCAGAAAAGTACTGAACCGCCTTGAAGAAGGAACTATACCGAGGTGCGAAAGTTTTGACTCCTGCAATACGTCAACTACTTCCACACTGCGCTGTGGCTCCTTAATTTTCACTTTAAATGAATCAATCAGGTTGGTTATCCAGGAAATCTTAGCATCTTTTTCAGCCTGCATCTTTACCCCACTGCTGATAACGGTGAAGATGCGTTTGGAAGGAATCTTATATTCTTTAAGAGCAGTATTAAAAAAACTACAGAAACCATTCAACGTTGCAGTAAAAGTGGCATCTGAAAAAGTGATAAAGTCTGTATTGACAGATGTGTCTTTAAGGATATTAAAAGCACCATTGGTCTGGGCATTTTTGCCAATTTCTATTACACTCATTTTTACACCTTTCGAACCTACTTCAATACCGGTGTAAATGGTGGAGTTACTGTATTTTGGTTTAATACTGGTTTGTGCATAAATAGAAAAACCTGCAATCAATGAAATAACAGATAATACCAACTTTTGTAAATAGGTAATGGGCATGGTGTGAGATTTTACTCAAAGAACAAAATTACTGCATTGCCAGCCAGTTTCTTCTCATAAAGGAGGCTAACGGGGATTATGTGTAAAAAATGTGGTTAAGTGTGATCAACAAAAAACCGCCTCGTTTGGAACGAGACGGTTCTAATTAGCAGGAGTTAACTGCCTTTAACCGAATAAACCACCTTTTTTAAGGCTTCTCACACCTTCGCCAATCTTGAAGCCATTATGATAAATTTCAATTTTATAGTTGCCTGTTTGAAAATCTTCCTGGCGGATTGGAAACTGTATCGGCTTACGTTCGCCTTGTACATATTCTACAGGTATTTTGGCCGTAAAATTCTTATCCCCGTCAGTACGGGTGTTTAAAACTCCATTGCTTGAAACTATTTTGCCATCAGGTGCTGTTACGATCAGGTACATATCAGCAGGCCCTGATTTTGCAACACGGTTTTCCACATCAAACGATACAACAAGCTTATCTACTCTTTTAGAAGTGCTTTGTGTTTTTTCCTTACCATTTTTTCTTTCATCTACCGGAACCACCTGTATGTTAGAAGCACTGAATGTAGAAGCAACATCCACCGTTTTTTCCAGTTCTTCTTTTTCTGTTGTCCTTGTAGTAAGGTTTGTTTCTAAATCGGCTTTTTCCCGTTTCAGTGATGTGTTAGTTGTAGTAAGCTCCTGATTTTCGCCGGTAAGCCTTGTTACTTCCTCTTCCAGGCCGTTGATTTTTGAATTTAATTCAGAAATCATTGTTTTCGCTTTTGCCAACTGGGCTTGCGAAGCATTTTTATCATTCAATATCTTACGGATCTCAGCCTTTTTTACATCAATTTCTTTTTGTAAGGTAGATTTTTCTCCCTGCAGATTGTTATTGTCACCTGTTATTGAATCTAGGCGGGCCAATGCAGCATTAAAGTTATTCTGCAATTCACCTTTTTCGTCTGTTACTTTTGTAATAGATGCCTGCTGATCATTAATTGTTTTCTCCGCTTTATTTTTGTCATACAAAAGGTAGCCCCATGTTCCAAGCAGACCCGCTGCAAGCAAGCCAATTAATATGTTTTTAGTGTTTTTGCTTTTTACTGGCTGACTTTGTGGAGTTGGAGTAGCCGAAGGATAATTTGTGTTTGTCATACTTAAATGGATTTGTGATTTGACGTTAAAATAATAAATCTTTCTTGAATTTTATAATGGCCGCAAGGTAGGTAGCTGGTTGCATCCGGTTTTGCTAATTCCTGTTAAAAAATTCTGTTCGAGTTACAAAATTTCGAAAACCGTGCCAAAAACGGTTAAATCGTTTTCAACAGGTGTTAGCTTTTTCATCTCAAAACAAGGTGAAAGCCTGTATCTTAGCATTTTATGAGTGTGGAAAAGATAATATCAGATTGGAAAAAGAAAAGCTTTAAGCCAGTGTATTGGCTGGAGGGAGAGGAAGAATATTTTATTGATAAGGCAGTTGAGTTTGCTGAACATCATATATTGAATGAAAGTGAAGCTTCTTTTAATCTATCTGTATTTTATGGTAAAGATGCTAACTGGGCCGATGTAGTTAATGCCTGTAGCCGCTACCCAATGTTTGCCGACCGGCAAGTGGTGCTGCTGAAGGAAGCACAACAGATGAGGGATATTGAAAAATTAGAGTCGTACATCGAGAATCCTTTAAGCTCAACTGTTTTTGTTGTTTCCTATAAGGAAAAAAAATTGGATGCCCGGAAAAAATTTGCTAAGCTGGTAAAGGAAAAAGGCGTTCTCATTTCTACAAAAAAAATGTACGAAAGGGAACTGCCTCAATGGACACAGGAACTGATTCAGTCTAAGGGATTAACAATTACACAAAGAGGACTTGCCTTATTAGTTGACCATATTGGCAACGACCTGGTTAGAATTGAAAACGAGATAGACAAACTATCAGTAAATCTTGGCAAACGGACCACTATTTCTGAAGATGATATTGAACAATACATCGGTGTAAGTAAAGACTATAATGTTTTTGAATTACAATCTGCCCTGGCGGCAAAAGACCTTGCCAGGAGCATTCGCATCATTCAATATTTTGAAGCTAATCCGAAGGCCGCACCTATTCAGTTAGTTTTACCATCCTTGTACAGCTTTTTTAGTAAGGTATTTATGGTATTTGGTGCAGGAACAACTGATGAAAAATCAGTTGCTGCTGCCATTGGCGTTAATCCTTATTTTATGAAGGATTATATGCAGGCTGCAAAATTATACACTTACCCGGGAGTGGAGAAAGCATTGTTACTGTTGCATACCTACAACCTGAAAAGCGTTGGAGTGGGCAGTTCCGGCACAGAAGATGCCTCATTACTAAAGGAAATGATAGTGAAAATGGTTGGATGAACAATAACAGTATGCAGGGCAAACGCATCTAATTTTTGCGAATTGGGAACACGGATGACACAGACTGGACGGATAAACACGGATTATTTTCTGCGAAGCAGAAAATGGCAGTGAAAATCCCAAAAAGCATGCATTTAAGAATTATTAAGTTACAGGAAAGCATTTGGCAAAATTGAATCAATCCGTTTTATCAGTGTCATCCGTGTTCCAATTTCTTTTTTCTGCATAGATTTTTGAGATTTTAGATGCGTTTGCCCTG
>JBKJIX010000042.1:0-21330 GCA_046598205.1 Chitinophagaceae bacterium | reverse complement strand
TTTATGCCAGAGACAATGCGAAGCGGAAGAAGAAATCGGCTCCACCTTTGCCCCTTATTCCGTAATTTCCCTCTTTATAAAAAATAACTGTATGAAAAAATGGCTGCTACTTTCCCTATTATTTATTCAGTATTCACTTTCAGCACAAGACTTAAAATATTACCTGCCTGATTCGGTTCAATACAATCCCGCCATCCCCAAACCCAAAGATGTAATTTATCATGAAGTTGGAGAGTGGCATGTAACACACGACAGGCTGGTAAACTATATGAAAGCAGTGGCTGCTGCTGCACCCGACAGAATAAAACTGGAAACAATGGGGCTTACCTATGAAAGCCGTCCGCAGGTGTTATTAATATTCACATCACCCAAAAACCATCAGCGGTTAGAAGAAATAAGACAGCAGCATATAAAGCTGACAGACCCGGCACAATCTGCTTCTGTTAATCCCGACTTTTTCGGGATGCCGATTGTAGTTTGGATTGGTCACTCTATTCATGGCGATGAATCAAGCGGAGCTAATGCTTCCTTGCTAAGTGCTTACTATCTTGCCGCCGCACAGGGAAAACAGATTGATGAATTATTAGATAATGTGGTGATACTTTTTGATCCATCTTTTAATCCGGATGGTTTGCAACGTTTCTCTACCTGGGCCAACCAGCATAAGAGTAAGAATTTGGTTTCTGATCCTAATTCAAGAGAGTTTAACCAGGTATGGCCGGGTGGCCGCTTCAATCATTACTGGTTTGATCTGAACCGTGACTGGTTGCCTACTGTGCATGTAGAAAGTCAAAACAGGGTAGCATGGTTTCAGAAATGGAAACCTAATATATTAACCGACCACCATGAGCAGGGAAGCAATGCTACTTTCTTTTTTCAACCCGGTGTTCCATCAAGAGTAAATCCGTTAACACCGGAGAAGAACCAGGAGTTGACAGGCAAGCTTGGTAAATTTCATGCACAGTATTTAGACCGCATTGGCTCATTATATTTTACCAAAGAGAACTACGATGATTTTTATTATGGAAAAGGTTCCACCTATCCGGATGTGCAGGGCTGTATCGGTATTTTATTTGAACAGGCATCATCAAGAGGTCATTTGCAGCAAACGGCCAATGGCTTGCTGAGTTTTCCTTTTACGATAAAGAACCAGTTTGTAACGGCACTTTCTACATTGGAAGGGGCAAAGGTGTTACGAAAAGAATTTTTAACCTTCCAACGAAATTTTTATAATGAGTCAGCTAACCGGGCCGCTGCTTATCCAGTAAAAGGTTATGTGTTTGGTGACAAAAATGATTTAGCCAAAACATTTCATTTCGCAGAAATGCTGAAGCGGCACCAGATACAACTGAACAATTTGCCTGACAACTGGAAGGATGATGACCCGATAGCTATCGGGTATGAAAAAGATGCGGCGTATATGGTTTCATTGAATCAGCCACAGCATAGTTTGATACGGGCCATTTTTGAAAAGACATTAACCTATAAAGACAGTTTGTTTTATGATATTACTGCCTGGACAATGCCACTGGCTTTTGGCTTGCCTTATACCGAATTAACAACGGCACCTGTTATGGGCAGTAAAGTAGAGTCGCTTGCCATGACGAAGAAAAGCATCATCGGCGGCAGAAGTGACTATGCCTATCTACTGGAGTGGGATGAACTGTATGCACCGGCTGCACTAAACGAACTGCTCAATGCAGGATTGATTATTAAAGTGGCGACCAATAAGTTTGATATGGCGGTAAGTGGTGGCAATAGAAAATTTGATTACGGCACTATTCTTATTCCTGTAAAAATGCAAAGCCAGAGCAGTGAAGCGGTAGCTGCCATGGTAGGTGGTGTAACAGAAAAATATAGAGTAAAAGTGTTTGCTGTTTCATCAGGCAATGTAAACAGCGGAAGTGATTTGGGCAGCAATAAGTTTGCCGTCATTTCAAAACCAAGTATTGCGATGATAGCAGGTGTTGGTGCAAACCCAACCGATGCCGGTGAAGTGTGGCATTTATTAGATCAGCGAATGAATATGCAGGCCACTCATTTGGAGCAAGCAATTTTTAACCGTGTTGAATTAAATAAATACAACACACTGATAATGGTGGGTGGAAATTATACGGAGCTCAATAAAGAAAAATTAAAAGCATGGGTGCAAAGCGGCGGCACATTGATATTGACAGAAGAAGCTGTTAGTTGGGCTTCGCAAAATGGAATCAGTGATGTAAAATTTAAAAAAGTAAAGTCTCCAGTTGATAGTACTGATAAACTTTCTTATACAGACCGTGAACAGGTGGACGGTGCACAGCAAATACAGGGAGCCATTTTCGGTGCCGATGCAGACCTTACTCATCCGCTGGCTTATGGTTATAACCAGAAGACGATAAGTTTATTTAAAGCCAACAAGGTTTTTATGGAAAAAAGCAAAAACCCTTATGCCACACCTTTTTCTTATGGTAGCAAGCCGCTGCAGAGTGGTTGGGTAAGTAAAGAAAATGGGGATGTCATTAAGAATTCTGCTGCCGTCATTGTCAACACCGTAGGTAATGGACGTGTTATTAATATCGCCGACAACCCCAACTTCCGGGCATTCTGGCTGGGCGGCAGTAAGTTGTTTATGAATGCCATTTTCTTTGGAAGAATCATTGATGCGGCGAGTGGAAGAATGGAATAATTTTTTTGTAAATTAGTAGCATGGAAGTACATGAACCTATAGTGGCCTACGGGAAAAAGAAGTTTACGGTAGAAGAATATCTACAGATGGAAAAAGCTGCAACAGAGCGGCATGAATATTACAAGGGCGAAATATTTCAAATGCAGGGGCACGGAGAACTGTTGGCTATGTCTGGTGCAAGCCCAAGGCATAATATCATTTTTTCGAATTTATTTATTGCTATAGGAACAAGGCTTAAAGGCAAACCTTGTCAGCCGTTTGGGCCCGATATGCGTTTAAATATTCCGGAAAACACCTTGTTTACGTATCCCGATATTTCTATTTATTGTAATGAACCGGAAAATATTCCAGAGGATGAGGAGTCTTTCATTAAACCAACAGTACTAATTGAAATTCTTTCCCCATCTACAAAATATTATGACAGAGGCGGTAAGTTTAAACTGTACAGGGACATACCCACTTTAAAAGAATACATATTGGTTGATACACAAGTACTCACCGTAGAGGCTTTCCGGATAAACAGTAATAACCATTGGGAACTGGAAGAGTACACCAATATTGGTGATATTCTTTCTTTACCATCTCTTAGTATTACAATACCTGTAGCCGATATTTATGCAGGAACAAAACTGGCGAAGTAGTACACAGCCGATTCTTTCCTTTTTGCTATCTGACTAACTTCTTTTGGCAACTTTCCAAAAAAAAATTATTTTGCCCTGTTATTAATTATTAACGTACGATTTAAAATTGAGCACTATGATTAAAATGCAAGTTATCGGACATCTCGGCAAAGACTGTGTAGTAAACGCAGTTAACGGAAAAAATGTAATCAACTTTACCGTTGCCCATTCAGAAAAGTACAAAGACAGCCAGGGAGTTCTCCAGGAAAAAACAATCTGGGTAGATTGTGCCTACTGGACAGACAGGACGGCTGTTGCGCCTTATCTTCAAAAGGGCACACAGGTTTTTGTAGAAGGTCAGCCTGAAGCAAGAGCTTTTCAACGCAATGACGGCACCCCGGGTACCTCACTTTCACTAAGGGTAAGGGAAGTGCAATTACTCGGGGGTAAAGCAGACAGAAGTGTTGCAGGTTCTTACCAGCAGCAACCTGCCACTAATGCCTCGTCTGCCATGTCGGGCAGCACCAGCAATGTTCCGTCCCCGGGCGATATAACCGAGCCGGTGGATGATTTACCGTTCTAAGGTCGCAACTAAAAACTAACACATAGCCTTTCCATCCGGGAAGGCTTTTTTATGTAGAAGAAATAAGTAACTTGAAACTATGAAACGAATAGTGCTGCTTTTTTGTTTGTGGTTACCTGCATTGGTAAATGCACAGCGTAGGGTGAAAACAATACAAACTGATGTGCTGGTAATTGGCGGCGGTGTAGGTGGAACGGCTGCAGCTATTCAAAGTGCAAGAATGACTGCAAAGACAATATTGATCGAGCCAACAACCATGCTTGGAGGTATGCTCACTGCGGCAGGAGTAAGTTGTACCGATGGAAATGACCAGTTGCCAAGCGGCATGTGGGAAGAGTTTCGACAGGCATTATATAAACACTATGGAAGAAATAAATTAAACACTGGTTGGGTAAGCAATACCAACTTTGAACCGCATGTAGGCGACAGTATTTTTAAAGCCTGGACAAAAAAGGAGAAGAACCTGAAAGTTCATTTTGGACTTGAATTTGAAACCGTTTTAAAAGAAGGAAATAAAGTTACCGGCGCAACATTCCGAAACAGAAGTAATACAGAAGTACTTAAAGTAAAAGCAAGAGTGGTGATAGATGCCACAGAATTGGGCGATGTGTTTGCAGCAGCAGGTGCTGCTTATGATGTTGGTATGGATGATCCGTCAATAAGTGGTGAAAAAGAAGCAAGGCAGAAAAATAACATTATACAAGACCTTACATGGGCGGCCATATTAAAAGATTATGGTGCAGGTGCCGATAAAACAATTACAAAACCTGCCGGGTACGACCCTAAAAAATATTATTGCTGTAATACGAATGCACCCTGCAATGACAAACCGTATAATGCCGATAAGCATAAAATGCTGAATTATGGAAAACTGCCCCGAAGCCCCGGTGCCAGGTTCGATAAGTACATGCTCAATTGGCCGGCACACGGTAATGATACCTATCTGAATGTGGTGGAGGAGAAGACGGAGGTCAGAAGTCAGATGTATGAGGCCGCAAAAAATCATACAATCGGCTTTATTTATTTTATGCAGACAGAATTGGGCATGAAAAATATAGGGTTAGCTGATGATGAATTGGATGGTGGACTTGCATTGATTCCTTACAATCGTGAGGGAAGAAGGGTGAGAGGAATGGTACGGATGAATATCAATCACATTAAGAACCCGTATGATTATAGTTTGTACCGAACTGGTATTTCTGTTGGCGATTACCCGGTTGATCATCATCATGCACAGTACCCCGGAAAAGTGCCTGATATAGAGTTTCCGCATATCCCTTCTTATAATATTCCCTTGGGTGCATTGATACCTGAAACGATTGACGGATTAATTGTTTGTGAAAAAGGAATTTCGGTAACTAATATCGTAAATGGAACTACAAGATTGCAGCCGGTTGTTCTATTAACCGGGCAGGCTGCTGGTGTACTGGCAGCACTACAAATACACCGTCCTAAGCAAAAGGGAGTAAAAGAAGTAAGGGGAGTGCCGGTAAGATACGTACAGCAGCAATTATTGAAAGCAAAAGCTTACCTGATGCCATTTTCAGATGTAAAACCCGATAACCCCCATTGGGAAGTAATTCAAATGATGGGTGTTACCGGAATACTAAGAGGAACAGGTAAAGCAGAAGGCTGGGCTAATAAAATGTTTCTTTACCCGGATAGCGCCGTCAACGCCGCAGAGTTGACAAGTAATATGAATGAATTTTTATCCGGGTTCAAAGATTTAATAAATATTACTGGCCCGGAAAATACCATCTTGACAATTTACGACGCAATCAAATTGATGGAAAGATTTTACTTTATTGTAAATAATCGATACAGGAAGTATTCGCCAATAATCGGCGAAGGTTTTAGAACAGGCGATTTCAATAAAATATGGGACAATCTTGGTTTGAAAGATTTTAACCCTCAACGACATATAAAAAGATTTGAACTGGCGGCATTGTTTGAAAATTTGCTGAATCCTTTTGATATGTATGTCGGACAAACTGTTAATAGCAAATGATTATAAATGAAAAATTATTTTTTACTTGGTTTACTTTTATTGACGAATGGTATCAGTTTTTCGCAAAATAGCAATGCAAAAAACTGGAAGCTCTCCATCCAAACATGGACCTTTCATAGATACAGTTTATTGGAATCAATTCATAAATCGGATACACTAAGAGTAAAATTCCTGGAAGTGTATCCTGGTCAGAAAGTTGGAGGCGATATTGTAGGTCCGTTTAGTTATAATCTTAACATACAAGATCGGGAAAGAATAAAAGAAGTTCTAAAGCTTAAGGGAATTAGGATCATGGCGTTGGGTGTAATAGATAAATATTATTACAGCAAAGACAACCTGGAAAAATTCTTTGAATTTGCCCAATACATGGGCATATCTTTCATAATCGCCGAACCGGAGTGGGAAGACCTGGATGCTTTCAACACATTGGCAGAAAAGTACAAAGTGAAAGTAGCGTTGCATTGTCATCCGAAACCTTCCAGCCATTACTGGCATCCCGATTCTACCCTCGCAGCGATAAATGGAAGAAAGAATATTGGTGCATGGCCGGATATCGGTCATTGGGCAAGAAACGGTGTAAATATTCAGGGGGCATTGAAAAAATTAGAAGATAAAATATGGGGTTTGCATTTCAAAGATGTAAAAGAGTTTGACAATGTGAAAACAGAAGATACATTATTTGGAAAAGGTGTATGTGATTTGCCAGCCGTACTAAAGGAACTGAAACGACAGAAGTTTAAAGGTGTTATTTCAATGGAGTATGAAGCGAATGAGGATAATAATATGAAAGATATGAAACGTAATAAAGAGTTTTATTACAATGAAATTCAAAAACTAAAATAATACTGCCACAGAAACACTAAATCAATGAACTTACTCTGTGTTTCTGTGCCTCAGTGGCAAATTACGTATGAACTCAAGAAGAAAATTCATCAAACAAATTGGCGCAGCTTCCTTAATTGCTCCTTTATCTTCTTATGCTTCAATCAGCGAAGAAGAAATTGAAAAAAGAATCATTCCCTACGAAAGAAGACTTTCTTCTTTTGATACTATTAATGTGGCTATAATCGGCTTTGGCATAATGGGAAGCCGCAATGCAAAAACAGTAATGCAAATTCCCGGCGTACAGTTGATTGGTGTTTGCGATTTGTACCAGGGGAGGCTTGAAAGAGCTAAAGAAATATATGGACAGCAACTTTTCACCACACAGAACTATGAAGAATTGCTCAGCCGCAGCGATATTGATGCTGTCATTATCTGCACCAGCGACCAATGGCATGATAAAATTTCTATTGATGCCATGCGGAAAAGAAAAGCAGTCTATTGCGAAAAGCCAATAGTGCATCAGCTAAACCAGGGCCTGGAACTGATAAAAGTACAACAGCAAACAAAAACAATATTACAGGTTGGTAGCCAACGGGTAAGCAGTATTGCCTATTCGGAAGCAAAGAAGCTATATAAAGCAGGAGAGATTGGCCAGTTAAATTGTATCGAAGCATCCTTCGATCGTCATACGGCTTTGGGTGCATGGCAATATACCATGCCATTAGATGCGAATGAGAATACCATTGCCTGGAAGAAATATTTAAAAACAAACCCGGATACACCCTTTGATGCAAAACGTTTTTTTTGGTGGCGCAATTATAAAGAGTACGGAACAGGTGTAGCTGGCGATTTATTTGTACATCTTTTATCAGGTATCCATTTTCTGACAGATTCAAAAGGACCATCAAGAATTTTTGCTACGGGTGATTTGAGTTACTGGAAGGATGGCCGCAATGTGCCTGATGTGATGACCGGTGTGATGGAATACCCGGCAACGAAAGAACATCCGGCCTTCCAGGTGTTATTAAAAGTAAACCTTGCCAGTGGCGCAGAAAAAGTAGAAAGTGGCAAAGTGAAATTTTATGGTACCGAAGGAGTAATTGATTTTGGGTGGAATGATTTCACTTTGTACAGAAATAAATTTTCTAAAACCCCCGTGTATGGTGGTTGGGATGCTTATGATACTTATACTAAAGCAATGCAACAGCAGATAGCAGATGATTATAAGAAGCGGTTTCCGGTGGAGGAAAAAAAAGAATGGCCGCCAATAAAATTTTCGGCACCCAATGGATACGATGACCGTTATGATCATTTTATCAATTTCTTTGAATCAGTACGGAGTAATAAGCCTGTGGTGGAAGATGCCATATTTGGTTTCCGGGCTACAGCTCCTTGCCTGGCCTGTAATGAAAGCTATTTTCAAAAGAAAGTAATTAACTGGGATCCGTTGAACATGAAGGTGAGATGATTTTTTACCGCAGAGATGCAGAGGCGCAGGAATACAATTGCTTAGCGGCTCTGCGGTCATTTTTCGCTTTCTTTGCGTTATGGCCGAACAATTATTTTCCTATCAGCACTTATTTGATTTTACTAAATCGGTTTTTCAAAAGATTGGATGCAGCAATAAACATGCTGATACTGCTACCCAATCTTTATTATCTGCCGACCTGCGGGGAATAGATTCACATGGTGTTGCAAGGCTCAATGGTTATGTACGTTTATGGGAAGTAAAACGTATCAATGCAACACCGGATATAAAAGTGATTCATGAAACACCATCCACCGCTGTTGTAGATGGTGATAGCGGATTGGGATTAGTGATTGCACCGTTTGCTATGCAAATTGCCATTGACAAAGCAAAGCAAGTGGGCACTGGTTGGGTAAGTGTACAAAACAGTAACCACTTTGGTATTGCTGCACATCATGCTATGATGGCTTTGCAGTATGACATGATGGGTATTGCTATGACGAATGCAAGCCCATTGGTAGCTCCCACTTTTTCTATTGATAAAATGCTTGGTACTAACCCGATCTGTGTGGTGGCTCCTGCTGGTGTTGAACCTGCATTTGTAGCAGACCTTGCAACAACCACTGCCGCAAACGGCAAATTAGAAATACTGCAACGAAAAAATCTACAAACACCAAACGGTTGGGTACAGGATAAGGACGGTAATCCATCCAATAATCCTCATGCATTGAAAACCGGTGGTGCATTATTACCACTTGGTGGTGATAGGGAGCATGGAAGTCATAAAGGTTATGCATTGGGTGCGGTAGTTGATATATTTTCTGCTTTGCTCAGTGGGGCTAATTATGCGCCATGGGTGCCACCGTTTCCAGCTTATGTACCTATGCCCTCGCAGCAACCGGGAAAAGGGATTGGTCATTTTCTTGGGGCAATGAGAGTAGATGCATTCCGTCCGGCTGATGATTTTAAAAAAGCTATGGACCATTGGATACAGGGTTTTCGTAATTGCCGCACCATACCCGGCGAAGAAAAAGTATTGGTTCCGGGTGATCCGGAAAGAGAGTTTGAAGCGGAGAGAATGGCGAATGGAA
This sequence comes from Chitinophagaceae bacterium, assembly GCA_046598205.1. Taxonomy (GTDB): domain Bacteria; phylum Bacteroidota; class Bacteroidia; order Chitinophagales; family Chitinophagaceae; genus JJ008. Next base: position 12,067 of record JBKJIX010000042.1, on the reverse strand, counting down.
TTCCGCTGTTAGATGTGGTGGTAGCGGATTTGAATTTGTTGGGGGAGAAACTCGGTCTGCAACAGCTTTGATTAGTATATCCGCTTCGCTGAACAAAATAAATTTAGTACAATTTTGGAATTCAATTCCAAAATTGTACTAAATTTGAGTATGCTTCCAGTTCAACGTACTGCTTCTGCAAAGGCAGCAAGATTTACAAAAAAATTTCCTGCACTGGCTATTACCGGCCCAAGGCAAAGTGGCAAAACCACTTTTGCAAAAATGCTCTTTCCGGCAAAGCCTTATATTTCATTAGAAAATAATGACACCCGCCAGCAGGCCGAAACTGACCCCCGGGCATTTTTACAACGGTTTAAAAAAGGAGCTATCCTGGATGAAGTGCAAAGAGTGCCGGTTCTTTTTTCTTATTTGCAGCAGATACTGGATGAAACAAAAACGAAAGGATTATTTATTCTTACAGGCTCCAATCAGTTCCTTCTACAGGAAAATATTTCACAAACATTGGCTGGTAGAATTGCCTACATCGAATTATTGCCATTTGACAATAACGAAGTAAAAACAATTTCAAAGAAAAAATTTTCACTAAACAAACTATTGCTTACAGGCGGCTATCCTGCCATTTACAGCCGTAAACTAACACCACAGGAATGGTTTTCAAATTACATCCGTACCTATGTGGACAGGGATGTGCGCCAAATCCTGAACATTGGCAATATCTCAGCATTTACTAAGTTTTTAAAATTATGTGCAGCAAGAGCCGGGCAGTTGCTTAACATGAGCAGCTTGTCTGTAGAGGCAGGAATTGATAATAAAACAGTACAATCCTGGCTAAGTGTATTGCAAAGCAGCTATATCATTCATTTATTAAAACCACATCATCAAAACTATAATAAGCGGCTGGTAAAAATGCCCAAACTTTACTTTTATGATACAGGTATGTTGTGTTCGCTGCTGGAAATTACAACAGAAAAAATGATGGCCATTCACCCGATGAGGGGCAACATTTTTGAAAACTATGTAATTACTGAATTAATCAAAAACCGTTTCAATAAGGGATTGCAAAGCAACCTTTATTTCTGGAGGGATAATAAGGGTATGGAAATAGATATTGTTGCACAAAAAGGACCTAAGCTGATGGCAACAGAAATAAAATCAGGTTCAACAATGCAGGATAGCTTTTTTAAAAATATTTTTTACTGGAATAAATTGTCAGGTAGTAAGGGCGGCAGACTTATTTATGGAGGTGATGAGTCTTATACATATAAAGGGTTTGATGTACAGGCATGGAATTCTCTTTCTAATGAATAAAATTTTGCATCTTCATTCTTATCTTTGCCAACTTGTTTGCAATTAATACATCCATAAAAATATCGGGAGGAGAAACAAATGAAAGTAATGAAGTTTGGCGGAACTAGTGTGGGTAAGCCGGAACGTATGCACCAGATTGTACAACTGGTAACAAAAGAAACAGAACCTGTAATCGTTGTATTATCGGCCTTGTCAGGAACTACCAACGCATTAGTGGAAATTGGTAATCATATTGCTAATGGTGACCGCCATACGGCGAAACAATCTATTGACAAGTTAGAAGCGCATTACCAGGAATTTATTTCAAATCTGGTTAAAAAACCGGAAACAATTAATAAAGCAAAAGCTATTGTTGCAGAGCATTTTGAATTTCTCAATATCATCCTGAAAATATCTTTTAGTGAGGCATTGAGTAAAGATATTTTGGCTCAGGGTGAATTGCTGTCAACTAAATTATTTGCTGTTTATCTCGAGGAGCTGGGGCTTGACCATTTGTTATTACCGGCTCTTGAGTTTATGACTATCGACAATTATGATGAACCACAGATTGGCAGCATTAAAGTTAAATTGACACAGATACTGAAACAGCACAAGGATAAAAAAATATTTGTTACACAAGGCTACATCTGCCGCAATGCGAGGGGTGAAGTGGATAATTTGAAACGGGGAGGCAGTGATTATTCAGCCTCATTAATTGCAGCGGCTATAAATGCAACTGTTTGTGAAATATGGACAGACATTGATGGTATGCACAACAATGACCCAAGAGTGGTAAAGAAAACAGTGCCGGTAGAGCAGATGAGTTTTGACGAAGCAGCCGAGCTGGCTTATTTCGGTGCAAAAATTTTGCACCCGGCTTCTATCTGGCCTGCACAGCAATATAAAATTCCGGTAAAGTTGCTCAATACAATGCAGCCGGAAGCAAAAGGCACTACCATTACCGAAGAAGCCGGTAGTGTGGGAGTAAAGGCCGTAGCAGCAAAAGATAACATCATCGCTATTCGCATTAAAAGCAGCCGCATGTTACTGGCTTATGGTTTTTTGCGAAAAATATTTGAAGTGTTTGAAAAATACAGAACACCGATTGATATGATCACTACTTCAGAAGTGGCTGTTTCACTGACAATTGACAACGTAACCCATCTAAAAGAAATAATTAAAGAACTGGAACCATTTGGAACGGTTGAGATTGACGAGAACCAGGTCATTATTTCTGTGGTGGGCAATGAAATAGCAAGAACAGAGGATATGGTAAAAAAATTATTTGGCTCGATAATGAACATTCCTGTCCGTATGGTTTCTTATGGAGGAAGTCCGCATAACATTTCTCTTTTACTACCTGCAGAGTACAAAACGCAGATTTTACAGCAATTGAACAAAGGGATGTTTGGGTTGGAATAGTTATACGGTCAGAATAAAATTCAGCAATTGATTTGTAAATTGCCGGTATGAAAATTGTACCGGTAATTTTATTTTTCCTCCTTCTTTCTATCACCGGTTTAGCTCAACGAACCATTAAAGGGCGGGTGGTAAATGCAGCCACCGGCATGCCTGTTCCGGGTAGTAGTGTTTTTATTTCAAGTACATCTAAGGGAACGGTTTCAAATAATGCAGGCACTTTCGAATTAACAGAGGTGCCATCCGGAAAACATGAACTGGTAATATCCTCCATCGGTTATGAAACGAATGTATTTTCTTTTAGTGATGCGCAATTACCATTGCAACTAAAAGTAGAACTCACCATAAAAGTAAAAGAACTGGAGAATGTAATAGTAGAGCCATCACTGGAAGAAGGCTGGGATAAATGGGGCCGGACTTTTATGAATGAATTTGTAGGTAAGACAGCAAATGCTAATCAATGCCGGGTAAAAAATGAAAAAGCTATCCGGTTCAGGTATTATAAAAAAAGTAACCGGCTCATTGCCTATTGCGATGAGCCGGTGTTGCTTGAAAACAAAGCATTGGGTTATCTTATCAGTTACCAATTAGAACAGTTCGAAGTAAATTATAAAGAAGGGACAGTTTTCTATCTCGGATATCCTTTATTTGAACAGTTGGATAAAAATAGTAAAGGTCCCAGGCAAAAATGGGAGAATAAACGACAGGAAGCACATAACGGATCTATCATGCACTTTATGCAAAGTTTGTATGCCAACCGGTTATTGGAAGAGGGTTTTGAAGTAAGAAGATTGGTGCGAACGCCTAACTATGAAAAGCAAAGAGTGAAAAGCCTGTACAGAGCTTCATCCTTAATAAAGAAACAGGCAAGCGGAAATGGTGTAACATTTGAGATAAAGAAAGAAGCTGCCGGCAACCCCGCCGATTCTATGAGTTACTACGAATCAGTAATGCGGCAAAATGATCACCTCGAAAAATATGGTAGCAGTTTTCTTACTGCCGATAGCCTGATTATTGACTCAAGCGGTGCTTTTAAGGGACTAAATTTTGAGAATTATCTTTTTATTACTTATAGGAATGAAAAAGAAGAGGCCGGGTATTTGTTAACTCAATATCCTCAACGCAAAGCCGGGTTTCAGCAATCAATAGTTACGCTGATAAATGATGAAGTTATTTTGCTGGAGAAAAACGGAAATTATTACGACCCCAGGAATTTCTTTACTTCTTATTATTGGGGCTGGAGTGAGAAAATGGCAAATTCATTACCACTGGATTATGAAGTGAATGAAGAATAGGGATTGTGAAACAGCAATTATATTATCTGAAACTCTTCTTTAAAACTTTTCTTAAGACCTTCAATTAATGCCGAAGCAATCAGAAAGATGAACCCAAACAGAAATACTCCTGCTAAAACCACCACCCATCCTTTTTCTTCATCTTTTGAGAATTGAAAAGCCCCATAGCTGATGGTTGCCACAGGTAATATATATAGCAGCGGATACCAGTAGCCTGCGCTAATCACTACTTTTAATTTATGATTACTTTCTATTTCATCTGTATTGCCGAAAAGTGTAAACAAGCCGAAAGGTTTTTTTTTCAGGCAGAAAGTGGTGTCATTAATCCATTGTCCGCTCAGGATTGAATGGTCTCCAAGCCGGGAGATTTTGTCACTCACTTCTTTCTTAGAAGAGTTGTACTTGTAAACCCTTGATTGAATATACATGGTGGATAGATTATACACCTTTATCCGGTACTGCTCTTACACAATCAGCAACGCATCACCATAGCTAAAGAATCTGTATTTATCCTTAATAGCTTTTTTGTAAGCTTCCATGGCCAGTTCATATCCTGCAAAAGCACAAGTCATAATCAGCAAACTGGTTTTTGGCAAATGGAAATTGGTAACCAATGAATCGGCAATATTAAAATCATAAGGTGGATGGATAAACATATTCGTCCAGCCTTCAGATGGTTTCAATAATTTTTGTGCAGTGAAAGATGATTCCAATGCCCTCATAGTAGTAGTGCCAACAGAACAGATACGGTGACCGTATTCTTTGGCACGGTTCACTATTTTGCAGGCAGTTTCATCAATGTTATAATATTCAGCATCCATCTTGTGTTTGCTCAGGTCTTCTACTTCTATCGGGCGGAAAGTACCAAGACCAGTATGCAACGTTACTTCTGCAAAACGGATACCTTTTATTTCAAGGCGTTTGATCAGCTCTTTACTGAAATGCAAACCGGCCGTTGGTGCAGCCACAGCACCTTCATGCTTGGCATAAACAGTTTGGTAACGTTCCTTATCTTCTTCGTCGGGTTTGCGTTTAATATATTTTGGAAGCGGTGTTTCTCCTAATTTTTCCAACTGTGCCCGGAAATCTTCCTCACTGCCTTCCCATAAAAAACGGATGGTACGGCCACGGCTGGTGGTATTATCAATTACTTCTGCCACCAGGTCTTCCTGGTCGCCGAAATATAATTTGTTGCCGACACGAATCTTTCTTGCCGGATCAACGATTACATCCCAAAGACGGTTTGGTTTATTAAGTTCACGGAGAAGGAAAACTTCTATTTTCGCACCTGTTTTTTCCTTGCGGCCATACATTCGGGCCGGAAAAACTTTTGTGTTATTAACTACAAAGGCATCCTTATCATCAAAGTAATCCAGTATGTCCCGGAAGTGTTTGTTTTCAATTTCACCAGTGTGACGGTGAACGACCATCATACGGGCATCTTCACGACGTTTGGTAGGATTTTGGGCAATAAGGTTTAACGGAAGGTCGAATCGGAATTGTGAAAGCTTCATGAGTATTCTGGGTTTATTTCAGTATTACCGAAGTGAATCATTTTAATTCTACTTTGGTATAAGCCTCATGACGCAAACCGGGCAGAATGCCAGGAAGAGAACAAGTTCCGCCTACGCAAACCTAACAGAAAAACATCCTGATAGCTTGGTGCTTCGGCGAATAAACCGGCCTTACGGCGCCGGGTTTGGTCAAATTGACTACATTTAAAGTGGGCAAAAGTACACTATTGAGAGGCAAAATCCCGTTTAATTTTGCAGATTCTTTTTACCCGCCGAAGCACCACCAATGTTGAAAAACTGTGAATAGTGTGGCGAAGGTGGGTGAACAGCTTCTATGCAATCCTAAACCGCTGACTTTCAAAATAATTTTATGCTTTTAGTTGCCACCCGGCATCTTACTTTTGTTGATAATAAAAACCGTCCTGAAAATCCTGAATTCCCGGCCTGTAGCGGAGTTAAAGGATGGGATACCAATCTTTATGATGCGAACCCTTACACTCCTTATCACCTGCCTTTCTTTTTTTTCAGCTGAGGCACAACTAAAAATCACCAATAAAAAATACCCCAGCCTTTTATGGGAGATTACCGGCAACGGTATGAAAAAGCCATCTCACCTCATCGGCACCATGCATGTAAGCAGCAAGATGGCTTTTAACCTGCCTGATTCTTTTTATATCGCCGTAAAAAATGCACAGGTAGTGGCATTGGAAACAAATCCTGAAACTTGGCAGGAAGATATGAGCAAGTATGATTTGGGTGAATCAGGTTATAGCGGTGCCGGCTCTGCTTATTCAAGTTATATGTCTGTCCCTAATGATTTTCTAAGGATTAAAACACTGAAGTTTTATAAATACGATACCAAGATAGAACGGTCACTTTATAGCAATCCATCTACCATTAATAGTTTGTTATACCGTACTTATGGCAATGAATCCAGCGATTTTGAAGAAGATACTTACCTCGATATGTACATTTTTCAATGCGGAAAAAAATGGGGTAAAAAAATAGCTGGTGTGGAAGACTATGGACAAAGTATGAAGCTGATGGCTGAGGCTTATAGGGATGCTGCGAAAGATAAGAAGAGAAAGGAGAGAAGTTATGGAGATGTGGATGATGCGTATTCTTCAGACAAATTACAAGAAGCTTACAGAACAGGCAATCTTGATTTGTTGGATTCTATTAATAAATTCAACAGCGAATCAGATGCATTTGATGAAAAATTTTTGTACAGGCGAAATGAAATACAGGCAAACTCTATTGACTCTATTTTAAAATCAGGTTCTTCCCTTTTTGTTGGTGTAGGGGCGGCACATTTACCCGGCGAAAGAGGTGTTATTGAAATGCTTCGCAGGATGGGTTATAAACTGCGGCCAGTGAAAATGGGTGAAAGGGCCAGCAAAGACAAAGACCTGATTGATAAGATAAGGGTGCGGGTAATTTTCAGAACTGAAACAGCAGAAGATGGATTGTACAAAGTGGACATTCCCGGAAAATTTTACAAGTTTGGTGATGATGCAGCACTGAATCAAAAACAGTATGCCGATATGTCCAACGGCAGTTATTATATGGTTACCCGTATTATGACCAATGCCTGGATGTGGAATCATGGAATGGATGATGTGTACAGAACTATTGATAGTTTATTGTATGAAAATGTTCCCGGTAAAATAATTTCAAAAACTAATATTGTAAAAAACGGATATAAAGGGTTTGACGTAACCAATAAAACCCGCCGTGGCGATCTGCAGCGCTATAATATTTTCATTACCCCCTTTGAAATTATTTTCTTCAAAATAAGCGGCAATGGTGATTATATACGGAATGGAGCAGAAGCAAATAAATTCTTCAGCAGTATCCAGTTGAAAGAATATAAGAATGGATCAGAACCTGCAGTCACCAAAAAATATTCACCTCCTCATGGCGGATTTATTGTTGATATGCCGCATGAGCCCTATGTTGGCAACGATGGAAGTTGGATATATGATGCGGCTGATAAAACTACGGGAAATCATTACCGTATTATCCGTACCGATATTCATAATTACCATTTTGCAGAAGAAGATACATTTGACCTGGGGCTAATGAATGAAAGTTTTGCTTCATCTGATTTTATTGATACACAATTGCTGCGCAAACAAACTACTTACAAAGGTTACCCGGCTATGGATTGTAAGTATAAGGATAAAAACGGCTCCATCTATCTTACCCGGTTTATTATACAAGGCCCGCATTATTATACCATAGTGGCACATGGCAAACAGGAAACACTAGCCATGACTAATTTCCTTAATTCTTTTGCGATAAAACCATTTATTTATGGCGAAGCAAAACAGCAAAAGGATACGTCGCTTTATTTTGCAGTAACCACACCTGTATTTCCGGAGGAGAAGAAAATAAAATTAGATATGCCCAGCAATACTTATTATGCTAATGACGGGGCAGATGATGAGTCGGAGGATCATTTGCTGGAGGGAGGTGCCTATCGTAACAAAACAATCAGTAACGATACCACCGGCGAAAAAATATTTGTGACTTTTTACCGTTCACCAAGATATTATTATACCAAAGACAGTTCTGCATTGGATAAAGATAATGAAGATTCGTTCTTTGGCAACGACAGTACCTGGATAGTGAAGTATAAAAAGAAAACGGAGTTGCCCAATAAAATGAAAGTGTGGGAACTGATTATTACCGACACAGGAAGTAGCAGGGCTCTGCGGGGCAAATCTTTTTACAAAGATGGTGTTGGTTTTTCTCTATCTACACAAACAGATACACTAACTCAACCCAGCTCTTTTATAAGATTATTCTTCGAAACTTTCACACCGGCAGACACATTGAGAGGAGTAAACCCTTTTTCAAAAAAGTCAAATCTTTTCTTCGAAGATTTTGCAAGCAAAGACAGTGTACTGCATAAACGGGCTGTTAAACATATAGCTGATATTGACCTTGATTCATCTGATTTGCCACAATTAAAGAAAGCTATCACTTTATTAAACTGGAAAGAGAAAAAATATCTCGATACAAAGGCATCTTTGATTAATAAACTCGGTGATATAACAACCAACTCATCTGCAGACTATCTGAAAACTCTCTATTACTCACTTGATGATACGGTGCAATTGCAATACCCGGCCTTAGAAAGTTTACTGCAGCATAAAACACAGTATGCCTATAATATCTTTAGAGATATTATTAATGCCGAACCACCAGTGTTGACAGCAAGCACCAGTAGTTACGCCGATTACAGGTACAACAACCCACTTCTTTCTTATAGTTCGGGTTATGACGATGGAAAATTCCTGGATGAATTGTCTGACACGTTGAAACTCACCAAAACGATACTCCCGGATCTGTTGCCTTTACTGAACCTGCAGGATTATAAAAGCAGTATTATGAAATTGCTGGGTGAAATGGTGGATAGTAATCTGGTAAAGCCAAAAGACTATGATATGTATTTCAGCAAATTCATGATTGAGGCAAAACAAGAATTAAAAAAGCAATCAATTGCTGAAAAGAAAAAGGCGATTGAAAAAGCAGAAGAAGATAAAGAAGAAAAGAAAACTACATCTTCCTATTATGATGATGAGGATAAAGATGCTGGTAATGATGACCTGAGCCTCTACGCTACATTATTACTGCCTTATTGGGAAACAAATGCTACTGTTCAGCCACTGATTCAGCAAATGCTGCGATCAAATGATAAGCAACTTAAGTACAGTACGCTATTGCTGATGCTTAAGAACAACAAACCATATCCTGATTCATTGTTGCGGTATTTTGGAAGCCTCGAAGATTACCGCTACGAATTATACAAAGACCTGAAAGAAATAAAGAAATTGGATAAATTCCCTTCGGTGTACAACAACCATCTTGACCTGGGAAAAAGCTCTTTACTTGATAAAAAATCGTATGGTAAGCCTGATTCAGTTATTTATGTTGACAGGCTAAAGACAGAATACAAAGAGAAAAAAGGATTTATTTATTTTTATAAATATAAAGCAAAAAAGGACGACCTAACCTGGAAGATTGCAACTGTAGGACTGGTGCCGGAAGATCCGAAATTATTTGAGTTTGAAGATAGCAGTAGCATAAATCTTGCAGGTTTTGATTCGCCGTTGCTTCCTGGATATACATATAACCAGTATTCGTTTACCAGTTTTTCAGATACAAAATTTAAAGACGATACGCCTGTGGCAGACCAGTTAAAAAAGATGTTGAAAAAAATGCTTTACTCTCGAAGGAAGAGTGCCAAGAATTTTTATGAAGACGATACTGACAGGACTGTTCCATCAGAGTATATTGATTAAGTAATTTTAAATTTAAACCCTCCAAGGGGTTATTCCTTTTTTAAAATCATTGACTTAATGTAAAACCCTTGAAGGGTTTGGAAAAGCTTTTGTAATGATTCCTGTCTATCGAACAGGCAGCCCTTTAGGAATAGAAGCAATCAATTTTTTTGTATACTCCGATTGTGGATTAAAATAAATATCATCGGCATTGCTACTTTCTTCAATCTTTCCTTTGTTCATCACAAGGATGCGGTCGCTGATATAGCGAACAACAGAAAGATCATGCGAGATAAAGATGACGGTGAAGCCGAATTCTTTTTTCAAATCATTCAGCAGGTTCAATACCTGGGCCTGCACACTTACATCTAATGAAGATACAGATTCATCACAAACAATAAATGACGGATTGAGTGCTAAAGCCCGGGCAATAACAATACGTTGTCGTTGCCCGCCACTGAACTCATGCGGATAGCGGTTAAAATGTTCTGCTTTCAGGTTTACTTTTTCCAATAACTCCGTCACTTTATCTTTTCGCAGTTTATCAGTTGGTAAAATGTTATGCACTTTCATCGGTTCAGCTATAGCAGCACCAATTGTTATTCTTGGGTTTAACGACGAGTAGGGATCCTGGAAAACAATTTGTATTTCTTTTCTCAATGAACGCAACTCATCTCTTTTTTTAGCTGTAAGATCTACACCATTGTAAATAATTTTTCCTGATGTCGGTTCAATCAATCTTAACAAGGTTCTTCCCAATGTTGTTTTGCCACAGCCGCTTTCACCCACCAACCCCAGTGTTTCTCCTTTCATTACTTCAAAACTTACATCATCAACTGCTTTGGTATAGGAGCTGGCCTTACCAAATAATGTTTTATTTACCGGAAACCACACAGAAAGATTTTGTGCAGAAAGAAGTATTTCAGAACGGTCAGACTTTTTCACTTCAGTATTCAATATTGATTTTTCTATTTTTTCTCCGAGAAAATCTGAAACTACCGGTAATCTTTTGCCCCTTTCATGATTCACCGGTCTGCAGGCCAATAATGCTTTGGTATAAGGATGTTGAGGGTTTGTAAAAATTTCTTTAACTGTATTCTGTTCTACAATTTCTCCTTTATACATTACAACGGCCCGGTCAGCAATTTCGGCCACCACACCCAGGTCATGTGTGATGAAGATGACACCCATATTTAATTGCTCTTGTAATTCTTTTATCAATTGCAGAATTGTTTTCTGCACTGTTACGTCTAAAGCCGTGGTCGGCTCATCACAAATAAGTAATGCTGGTTCACAACACATGGCCATGGCAATCATTACCCGTTGCTTTTGTCCGCCACTGAGTTGATGTGGGTAGCGACTGAATATAGCATCCGGGTTAGGTAATTTTACTTTTTCAAACCAACCAATGGTTTGTTGTTTGGCTTTTGACTTTGAAACTTTTTTATGCAGTAGAATTGCTTCCATCACCTGGTCGCCACAAGTAAGTACCGGGTTCAGTGATGTCATTGGCTCCTGGAAGATCATAGCGATTTTGTTGCCCCGAATATCCTGCATTTCATGCCGGCCTTTTTTCAATAAGTCGGATACATCAATTCCATTTTCAGAAAATAGAATGGTACCCGTTGTAAACTTTGCTGGCGGTGAAGGAAGCAATTGTAAAACGGAAAGGGCGGTGACAGATTTTCCCGAACCGGATTCGCCGACTAAGGCTACCACTTCTCCTTTGTTGACAGCCAGTGTTATATTTTTTAATGCATTGACAGTGCCTGATTCGGCAATGAAATCGAGGGAGAGATTGTTTATTTGTAAAAGTGGGTTCATGGTCCTTTTCTATTGTCACCCCTTCGGGGTTATAAATTCATGGCTTGGTAAGCTGTCAATATTAATTTCATCCCTTCGGGATTTTAAAGCATTGAAAGTGCCTGACTCAGCAATGAAATCGAGGGAAAGGTTGTTTGTTTGTAAAAATGGTTTCATGTTGTTTTCTAATATCACCCCTTCGGGGTTTGGCATTTATTGCCTGTTTTTATTCTATATTAATTTCATCCCTTCGGGATTTTAAAGAGTTGTCGCTTCTTTAACATAGGCTTATCCTTTATGATTTCAGGCGAAGCCAATTCGGTTCATATTATTAAACCCGAAGGGTTGTTATTACTATAGTCCTATATTAATTTCATCCCTTCGGGATTTTTAAGAGTTGTCGCTTCTTTTACATAGGCTTATCCTTTGTGATTTCAGGCAAAGCCAATTCGGTTCATAT
>JBKJIX010000097.1:0-57964 GCA_046598205.1 Chitinophagaceae bacterium | reverse complement strand
AGAACATTTTATTTGAGAGAAATTGAATAAAATGAAGATTAGGGGGAATAAAAAATCCTTGTAAACATTGAGTTTGCAAGGATTTGATATTGTTTGTATTTCTACTAAGCGGACCGGACGGGACTCGAACCCGCGACCTCCGCCGTGACAGGGCGGCATTCTAACCAACTGAACTACCGATCCAAAAGATTCTATTTCAAGTTCCCGGCTTCTAACCATCCCGATAGCTATCGGGAGAACTACCGATCCAACTCCTTTAAATGATTCGTAACCCGAGCCATTTTCAGGACGGCAAAGATAGTCCTGCCTTCTTTTGCTGCCAAAAGTTTTTCTATTATTTATCCACTGACAATCAACCTTTCAGGAGAAAAATTCACATTATTATTTAATCCTTAATTTAGCCGCTCATTTAAGAGCCTATGCCAACCGATGCCAACAGACAGTTTCTTGATTTTGAAAAGCCCATCAAAGACCTTATTGATGAGATTGCCAGCATGAAGCATCGCCAGGAAAAGACAAAACTTGATCTTAGCGATACGATTCAAAAACTGGAACAGGGTATATTAGATAAACGAAAAGAAATTACTGAAAATCTCAGCAGTTGGCAACGGGTACAACTTAGCCGCCATCCCGACAGGCCCTACACACTTAAATACATTACAAACATGACCGACAACTTTATTGAGTTGTACGGCGATAGAAATGTAAAAGATGATAAAGCAATGGTAGGCGGTTTTGCCAGCCTTGGTGGCGAAACGGTAATGATTATTGGACAGCAAAAAGGCATCAACACCAAGATGCGGCAACTGCGAAATTTTGGAATGGCCAACCCGGAAGGATACAGAAAAGCATTGCGATTGATGCGCCTTGCAGAAAAATTCAACAAACCTGTCATTACATTAATAGATACTCCCGGTGCCTTTCCCGGTCTGGAAGCAGAAGAAAGAGGACAGGGTGAAGCCATTGCCCGGAATATTTATGAAATGATACGATTGAGAGTTCCGGTTATCTGTGTCATTATTGGCGAAGGTGCAAGCGGCGGTGCGTTAGGCATAGGTGTGGGAGATAAAGTGTTTATGATGGAGAATACCTGGTACACGGTTATTAGTCCTGAGAGTTGTTCTTCTATACTATGGCGCAGTTGGGATAAGAAAGAAGTGGCGGCGGAGCAATTACGATTAACAGCCGATAAGATGCTCGGCTTTGGATTAATTGACGGCATTATTCCTGAACCAGTTGGCGGTGCACACTGGGATTATAGCGGTGCCGCCCAAATTCTCAAAGACTACCTGATACCGGTGTTGAAAGAATTGAAGCAGGCATCGGCAGATGAACGGGTAAACACAAGGATCGAGAAGTTTGGTAAGATGGGATTTTGGGAGGAGGTGTAGGAACCCTGTCCCTATCCTTAGACAAGCTCTGGAGGAACTTAGGTAAGAGTTGTTCCAGTAGTAATGGCACTCAAAGCAAATAGTTTTCCTTTCCGACACTTCTCCTCCTTGGAGGGGCGAAATAAGAGTAGCTATTTTCTTTGAGAATATGGGGTGGGTATTGTACCGGGCTTTAGTTTTTCATAGCCTGCCCCGATTATTTCGGGGGCATCTTCGTTCTGCCAACTGGCGGACTCTTGTGCTTTCTGTTCATTACTCATCTTTTATCAATACAAATACAGTAGTATCTTTTAAAACTATCAACAATTATTAATTACTAATTCTTAATTACCAAAATGTCACTGAGAGAAAAATTCACCGGAACAGGTATTGCCATCGTTACTCCTTTTCATGCAGACGGAAAAATAGATTGGGAAAGTTTCAGTAAGCTGATTGAGTTTTGGATAAAGGGCAAGGTGGAATATTTGGTGGTGCTTGGCACCACTGGTGAAAGTGCTACCATTCATGGTGAAGAAAAGCAACAGGTATTCTCCTTTGTAGCAAAAGAAGTAGCTGGTCGTTTGCCATTGGTAGCTGGCATTGGTGGTAGCGATACGAGTAAAACCCTTCATGAGTACAAGAGTTTTGATTTGAAGAGGTATGATGCTATTCTTACGGCCAGCCCGGCGTATAACAAACCCAACCAGGAAGGAATTTTTCAGCATTATAAAGCATTAAATGCGGCGGCACCATTGCCAATCATCATGTACAATGTTCCCAGCCGCACAGGACAAAATGTTTCAGGAGAAACAACTGTACGCATAGCGAAAGAGTGCAAAAATATATTCGCAACCAAAGAGGCTTGCGGCAATTTTGACCAGATAAATTATATTATCAAAAACAAGCCGGCTGATTTTATGGTCATCAGTGGTGATGATCCGATAACACTGCACATGATAGCTGCCGGGGCAGAAGGATTGATTTCTGTAGTAGCCAATGCTTACCCGGCGGAGTATTCCGAAATGGTACGACTTTGTCTGAAGGGAAATTTTACCGAAGCTCAAACACTGCATTATAAGTACACAGATATTATTGCATCCATGTTTGCCGAAGGAAGCCCAAGTGGTGTAAAAGCTTATTTAAGCGAAATGGGACATTGTCAGGATACTTTTCGTTTACCAGTATGGCCGGTGAGTGATAAACATCATTCTAAGATTCGGGAGATGATGAAGGGGATTGAATAATTATTTTTTATCCCAGAAAGGTTCTTGCCAGGTATTAAAAACCCTTATTATAATGATGCTATTATTTGCTTCATCAATCGTAAAATGAATAGTAAAAGGGAAAGTATCAACCGGCTTTACTCTGATATTGTCATACCTGATTGCAGAAGCTGTGGGTACTTTGCTGACTTTTCCGAGGTAGGCATCAATAGTGTCAGTAAATTCAAAACCAAGACCCTGCGACTTGGAATTGTAATATTCAAAACCTTCATCAATATCAGAAATTGCATCAGGAGAAAGTAGAATAATAAATGCCATCAGCTTCGCATATATTTTTTCTTCACAGTATCCCATGGTTGTAAAACAGCTGGATTTTCATTTATTTGTAAGAGAGTTTTACGAACAGCTTCTTTTTGCCATTCAGGAATATCAGGACTGTCGCTATCAATTAATTCAATAGCTTCCTCTTTACATAAATGCTCAATTAACGAGGCTGCATATTCTTTTTTAACCCGGATGTGGTATTCTTCAGACATAAGAGGATTTTTTACTTATTAAAGCTACTAATTTATTTGGAAGTATTCTTAAAGGAATTGTAAGGAGATGGCTAATTTTATCTACTTCAATTTAATATATGCTCAAATCAAGCCTTGCCATATCAGCCTTATTATTAGTTTATTCCGCTATAGCACAAAATACTGCCCGTCTCGAAATAAAATCGTTACCAGCTTATCATGCAACAGGCAGTGATATTTATGCAGTAGGGTCCTTTAATGGATGGAATCCACAGGATGAGCAATACAAATTCAAAAAAGATGAGAAAGGCAATTATTTCTTAGACTTAAAATTGGCTCCCGGCAAATACGAGTACAAAATAACCCGTGGAGGCTGGAACAAAGTGGAATGCAAAAAAAATGGTGCTAGTATTGAAAACAGGATAATGACAATTGCTGCAAACACTACTATTAATTTAGATATTGAAGAATGGGCAGACCGGTTTGCAACTGCAACAAGAAAAAGTACAGCCAGCAAGAATGTAAAAGTTATTGACACAGCATTTTTTATTCCGCAACTGAACAGGGTGCGGCGAGTATTGATTTATCTTCCTGAAAATTACTCAAATTCAAAAACCCGTTACCCGGTACTTTATATCCACGATGGACAGAACGTATTTGATGATGCAACTTCTTTCGCCGGAGAATGGGGTGTAGATGAATTTCTTGACTCATCAAAAGCAAGACAATGTATCGTAGTGGCTATTGATAATGGTGGAACTAAAAGACTGAATGAATACAGTCCCTATGATTTTACGCTGAATCCACAGAAACCAAAGGAAAATAAAGGCGAAGGATCACAATACGTAGATTTTCTGGCAAAGTCACTAAAGCCTTTCATAGATACGAAATACCGGACACTAAAAGACAAGAAAAACACTTTCATTACCGGGTCATCAATGGGTGGATTGATTTCATTCTATGCAGTCTTGAAATATCCCAAAGTCTTTGGAGGTGCCGGGGTATTTTCTCCTTCCATCTGGATTTGCAAACCGGAAATGCTTGATCTGATCAGGGCAAAAGGTAAAAAAGTGAATTCAAAAATCTATTTCTACTGTGGCAAATTAGAAGGTGTTGGTATGGTGCCAGATATGTTAAAGGCTTTTGAAGAATTGGCAACCGTTTCAAAATCAAAAATGACTACAGTAATACGGGATGATGGAAAACATAATGAACCTACATGGAGAAAGGAATTTCCTCTATTTTATAATTGGATTATAAAACATTAAACTTCATAACAAACCCCTTCCAAAGCCAGCTCTGTATTTGGGAAAACTTCTCTTGCTTCTGCTTCAAATTCTTCCAGCGTATCGTACTTACTGCTAAAGTGACCAATTAGTAATTTTTTTACCCCAGCTTTTTTGGCTAATGCTGCAGCCTGTTTGGTAGTAGAGTGAAAACGAAGTTCAGCCCTTTCCCGCAGGTTATCGAGGTAAGTAGTTTCATGATAAATCATATCAGCACCCTGAATATGTGGGATTAATGATTCGTCATATTTAGTATCAGCGCAGAAAGCATATTTCTTTCCGGGTTCGGCAACTCCTGTTACTAAATCATTTTTAATAACAGTGCCATCTTTCTGGGTATAATCTTCCCCATTTTTTAAACTGTCATAAAATGCGAACGGTATTTCAAACTCCTTTGCTTTTTCAGAGTTTAATTTTCTTAATTGTTTCTTTTGCTCAAAGGAGAAGCCATAACATTCTATGCGATGATTGGTCCGGAAACATTTTACTGTGAGTTTTTCATTATCAATAAGAGTAGCAGCTTCAGTGATATGATGTATATGCAGCGGATAACACATAGTGGTGTCAGCTACTTTTAATTGCAGTTCAATTATTTCCTTTAGCGGCGAGGGGCCATAAACATGCATCTCCTGCTGATGGCTCAGGAGGCTAAAAGAATTGATCAGGCCAATCAAACCAAAATAATGATCACCGTGAAGATGCGAAATAAAAATGTGTGATATTTTGCTGCGGCGTATTTTATAATTGATCAATTGTATCTGTGTGCCTTCGCCGCAATCAACAAGATAATTGGTGCCATCCAGCGTCACCACCTGGCTGGTGGGGTGGCGGTCAAATGCCGGTACTGCAGAGTTGTTTCCGAGAATGGTAACTGCGAACATGAAAGAATCGGTGATTTTGGTATGTTAGTGATGCCGATAAGACTGTAATCTAAAAGATTTAGCTGCATGAAGCACTTTATTCTTCATCTAAAAATTCTCTTTCAATTTCTTCCATCTGAACTATATCCCAAGCTTCGCTTTGGGTGGGTGTCACATTCATCATTTCCAATAATTCATTCTCATCAAGAAATTCTTCTACTGGCTTTTGCAATTCACAGATGACAAAAGAAGCATTGTTTTCATAAAATTTCTGCTGGATATATACTAATTTTTCTCCCGCAGCTATATCAATAGTTTCGATGTTTTTCAATATCAGTACAAGGTTTTTAACGTCATTTTGCAGGTAGGGCAACAAACAATCTCCCAGTTCATCTGTCATAGTAGCAGAAAGAGATGGACCAGCAACCGTGATGGCATGAAATTTCTCTTTGGTATCAGTTTTGACCTGCATAAGTTCTTAGTTTGATTTGTTGAAAACTGCCAGTCCATTTTTGCAATAGCTACGGGGGATGAACCTGAAAAATCATAAAATTGTCAGATCCAAACAACTTAAATTATCAACATTCCGTTTATAAGTACGGTAGAACAAGAACCAAATTTATTCGTTAATATTGTATCACAACCAATTATCTAAAAATGGATAATAATTTTTCAGCACAGGTTAAGGAAATTATCTCCTTCAGCAGGGAAGAAGCACTCAGGCTTGGCAACGATTTTATCGGTACCGAGCATCTTTTGCTCGGTCTGATAAGGGAAGGAGATAACACAGCAGTCCGTATCCTTAAGAGTTTCAATGTTGACCTTTATGAATTGCGAAAGGAAATAGAACTGGCGGTAAAGGATAAGACAGGAAAGAATATTGCTAACATTAACAGTCTGCCGCTAACAAAGCAGGCAGAAAAAGTAATACGGGTAACTGTGCTTGAAGCCAAAGCACTGAAAAGTGCTACGGTGGAAACAGAACACCTGATGCTTTCCATTTTAAAGAATAAAGAAAATATTGCAACACAAATCTTAAATCAATTTGACGTGGATTACGATCTTTTCAGGCAAGAGCTGGGCATCGTAAAATCAAACGATCCCCGTGCCGAATTCCAGGATGAGAACGATGATGATTTTGATGAAGAGAAAAAGTATTCTCAATCAAAAGGTGGTGCTAAGCAAGCCGGTAATGCAAAAAGTAAAACACCAGTACTCGACAATTTTGGTCGTGATATTACCAAAATGGCAGAGTTGGGGGCATTAGACCCCATAGTTGGCCGTGAGTCAGAAATAGAAAGGGTTTCCCAAATTCTTTCAAGACGAAAAAAGAACAACCCGATTTTAATCGGCGAACCCGGAGTAGGTAAAACAGCTATTGTAGAAGGGCTGGCTTTAAGAATTGTTCAAAGAAAAGTTTCAAGAGTATTATTTGATAAAAGAGTTGTCTCATTAGACCTTGCTGCATTGGTAGCCGGTACAAAATACCGTGGCCAGTTTGAAGAACGGATGAAAGCCATCATGAATGAACTGGAAAAGAACCGGGATGTGATTCTGTTCATTGATGAGTTGCATACCATCGTTGGTGCTGGTGGAGCAAGCGGTTCATTAGATGCCAGTAATATCTTTAAGCCTGCCCTTGCAAGAGGAGAACTGCAGTGCATTGGTGCATCTACGCTGGATGAGTATAGAATGTATATTGAAAAAGATGGTGCATTAGACCGTCGCTTTCAGAAAGTGATGGTAGAACCACCAAGTGTGGATGATACTATCCAGATATTAAACAATATCAAATCCAAATACGAAGAGTATCACAACGTAAACTATGACCAGGCAGCAATTGATGCCTGTGTAAAACTGAGTGACCGTTATGTTACGGATCGTTTGCTTCCCGATAAAGCCATTGATGTATTGGATGAAGTAGGGGCAAGGGTGCACTTGAAGAATATCAATGTTCCGGAAAATATTGTTGACCTGGAAAAGAAAATAGAGGATGTAAAGAATGAGAAGAATAAAGTGGTAAAGAGCCAGAAGTTTGAAGAGGCTGCTTCATTAAGAGATGCAGAAAAGCGTTTGCAGGAAGACCTGGAAAAAGCCAAAAATGTGTGGGAAGAAGAAAGTAAGCACAAACGTTACCCGATTGGTGAAGAAGATATTGCCGAAGTGGTGAGCATGATGACCGGCATACCGGTAAAGAAAATGGTGCAGGCAGAAACAGAGAAGCTTCGTAAAATGGCAGACGATATGAAAGCCATGGTAGTGGGTCAGGATGATGCCATCAGCAAAGTGGTAAAAGCTATTCAAAGAAACAGGGTGGGATTGAAAGACCCCAAAAAGCCTATCGGAACTTTTATTTTCCTTGGGCCTACTGGTGTCGGCAAAACAGAACTGGCAAGGGCATTGGCCAGGTATATGTTTGATTCAGAAGATTCACTCATCCGTGTTGACATGAGTGAGTATATGGAGAAGTTTACCATCAGCCGTTTAATTGGGGCCCCTCCAGGCTATGTAGGATATGAAGAAGGTGGTCAGTTGACTGAGAAAGTCCGTCGCAAACCTTATAGTGTTATTCTATTGGATGAAATAGAGAAAGCACACCCGGATATTTATAATATATTACTACAGGTATTGGATGATGGCCAGTTGACAGATGGTTTGGGAAGAAAAATTGATTTCAAGAACACCACCATCATTATGACTTCCAATATTGGCGCAAGGCAATTGAAAGATTTTGGGGCAGGTGTTGGCTTTAATACCACAGCCAGAATAGATAATGAGGATGAAGCGAATAAATCCGTAATTGAAAGGGCATTGAAAAAAACTTTTTCACCCGAGTTTTTGAATCGTATTGACGATGTCATTGTTTTCAATTCGTTGACAAAAGAAAACATCTTTAATATTATCGACATCCTTATGAAAGGAGTGCTGAAGCGGTTAGCAATACTTGGGTTTAGTCTGGAACTTACAGCAGCTGCAAAGGATTTTCTCGCAGACAAAGGATATGATCAGCAGTTTGGTGCAAGGCCTTTGCACAGGGCAATTCAAAAATACCTCGAAGACCCTCTGGCAGAAGAGATTCTAAACCTGAATGTAAAAGCAGGAGATGTTTTGGTGGCAGATGCCGATATAGAAAATGCTAAACTGTCTTTTACATTTAAAACAAGGGCAGAAGAACCATCGAAAGCATAATTAGTTCAGAATAAAGTTAGAAGGAGTACCAATCTACGGTACTTCTTTTTTAATTATACGACAAAACAGTATTACTTGTTTTATTATTTATTTGCAGGCTGAAATATCTGTTTTGTGAAGTTGTATTTTTGTGACAGGCATGTCAAAAAAAATAATCATAACAATAGATGGCTGGTCGAGTTGCGGCAAGAGTACTTTGGCAAAACAATTGGCAAAGGAATTGGGCTATGTATATGTGGACAGCGGTGCTATGTACAGGGCTATCACCCTTTATTTCCTTCGTAACAATATTGATCTCGCAGAAAAGAAAGAAGTAAAAGAAGCACTGAGCAGTATCAACCTCGAATTTGTTTTTAATCCCAAAAGCAATAACAGCGAAATATACCTGAATGGCGAAAATGTAGAGTACCTCATCCGTGACCTTATTATTGCAGAAAGGGTAAGCGATGTGGCAGCCATTAAAGAGGTGAGGGAACTCGCCGTGGCACAACAACAGCAAATGGGAAAGAAAAAGGGAATCGTAATGGATGGCCGTGATATTGGTACGGTGGTTTTTCCTAAAGCTGAAGTGAAAATATTTATGACGGCTGATAATGCTGTAAGAGTACAACGCCGCTTTAAAGAACTCTATGAGAAAAACCCAAACGTAACAGTTGAAGAAGTAATGAACAACCTTGAAATGAGGGATTACATTGACAGCCACCGGGAAGTAAGCCCCCTAAGAAAGGCAAAAGATGCTATTGAACTTGATAATACCAATCTTACTGAAAAAGAACAATTTAATAAAGCACTTTCCTGGGTTAATGAGGGGATAGTAACCGGATAATTTGACTGTTTCTCATTTAGCAGTCTCGCTGCATTAGTTTATTTTTATGCAAAGCAATTGTTTTGAGAAAATCCACTTTCAGTCTGATTCAACCTTTTATTTTGTTGCATGTCATCATTATTGTTGGCATAGTCGGTTACATGACTATTGAGAGTGCATCTTTTGTTGATGCCTTGTTCATGACTACTATTTCCATTACAACAGTTGGCTATGGTGAAGTAGTACCACTCAGCGAACCGGGGAAATGGTTTACAATTTTCTTGTTAATCACCAGTTGGGGCACTTTTGCTTTTGCTATTACCCGTATCACCCAGTTTGTGGTTAGTGGTGAAATCAATCAATATTTCAAAACCCGAAGGCTTATGAAAAATATAGCAGAATTGAACAATCATGTTATTCTTTGTGGCTACGGCCGCAATGGCCACCAGGCCGCACAGATACTCAAGGCTCATAAAGTGCCTTTTATTGTTATAGAAAAGGATGAAGAATTGATAAAAAGAAAATTAAAAGAAGGTGAAGATATCCTGCACCTGGAGGGTGATAGTACCGATGATGATTTGCTAAGACTGGCCGGTGTGGAAAGAGCCAGAGCATTAATAACCACTTTACCGGTTGATGCACAAAATGTATTTATAGTACTTTCTGCAAGATCATTAAACCACAACATTCAAATAATCAGCCGGGCATCTGATGCAGCTACAGTACCTAAACTTAAAAAGGCGGGTGCTAATAATGTAATTATGCCAGACAGAATTGGAGGTACACACATGGCTACATTAGTAACCAAACCAGATGTGGTGGAATTCATTGATTTTCTTTCTGGTGAACAAGGCCATTCTATTCACATGGAATCATTGGCTTATGAAGACCTTCCGGAAACTTTAAAAGGGAAATCAATCGGTGAAATTGAAAACTGGAACAGAACAGGAGTTAATTGCATTGGTATAAAAGATCCCGACGGCAGATTTCTTATTAACCCCTCAGACGATACTATAATCATCGCAGGAATGAAAGTAATTATGCTGGGAACCCGGCACCAGAT
The DNA here is from genome assembly GCA_046598205.1 of Chitinophagaceae bacterium. Lineage (GTDB taxonomy): Bacteria > Bacteroidota > Bacteroidia > Chitinophagales > Chitinophagaceae > JJ008. Next base: position 47,653 of record JBKJIX010000097.1, on the reverse strand, counting down.
AATGCAAATGAAAGGCCACTTCTCTTAACAGACCTACTGCTTTTTCTTTACATCAAGTAACTCAAGTTCGAATATAAGCATAGATCCTCCTGGTATCGCCTGGCCATTTCCCATTGCGCCGTATCCAAGCTCATAAGGAATGTAGAATTTATACTTTGAGCCTATAGCCATCAGTTGCAACCCCTCTATCCATCCGGGAACTACTTTATTAACTGGGTATGTTAATGGCTGGCCACGGTTATAAGACGCATCGAACTCCGTGCCATTCAAAAGGGTTCCTCTATAGTGAGCAACAAATGTGTCAATAGCAGTTGGTTTTATCCCAGTCCCTTCTTTTAGTATTTCATATTGTAAGCCAGAAGCAGTTGTTTTTACACCCGGTTTTAATTTATTTTGGGCAAGGAATTTTCTCCCTTCTTCAATAGTGGGTTTTATTTTGTTAGTCTGTATCTTTTCCATATAACTGCCCATGCAGGCATTTGCTGTGGCATCATCCAGGAGGGGCTTCTTTTTAGCCAATATATCATTAACCGCTTTTAAGAAAACAGTGTTATTCATTTTTACATCTCCCAAACCCTGTTGAATAAGATTATAAGCAGCAATTTCTCCCATTACATAACTAACCGAGTCATTTGCTGTTTTTAAAATGTTTACTGGTTTAGTTACCGGTTTAGTTACCGGTTTAGTTTGTGCATTCAGCACACTTGTTGCAATGAGCAGGGTAGCTGATAAAACAATATTCTTCATGGTTTTTTAGATTAAGTGGGCAAAAATACAGGATGCAATGGTATTTTGGAAACCTCCAATCATTTAATTTCCTTGTATTCAAATTCAGGAGTATATGACACTCTTTTCAATGCCGGTGCAGGTCCGTTGGTCAGATTTGAACCCTAATTTTCATCTCAGGCATTCAGTATATTACGACTGGGGTGCCATGTGCCGGGCGGATTTTTTGAGTTTGGTTGGATTGACGTGGAAACGTAAGCAGCAGTTACAGACAGAGCCGGTCATTTTCAGTGAGGAGTGTATTTTTAAGAAAGAGATACGACTAAATGACCCTGTTACTATTGATATGATGTTGTTAAAAGCGAAGAGAGATTTTTCGAGATTTACCATACAGCAGGAAATAAAAAGGAATCCCGAAACAGTGTCAGCTATCCTTACTGTTGATATTGCATGCATGAATGGGGCTACCCGTAAATTAACCGTTCTTCCGCAAGAAGATATTGACATTCTGGCAAAAACCACTTTTACTGAAGATTTTGAATGGCTTGATTCGGTGTTACAGGATCAAGCATCATTACTTTGAAGGGAAACCTTGCAGCATATCCATTCACTAAGTTGCGGATAAAACTATTCTCTTTATATGCAGTGAGGTAGTCTTTTAATGAATCCGGATCTGTAATCTTTATATCCGCAGGAAGATATCCCATGCCGTAAAAAACACCTTCCAAAACTAAGATACAGGATTGGTCATCACCATTTATTCCTTTATCAATAATAGCAAAAGAAGGGTGTGAACGAAGCGAATCACAGGCTTTCTGCACTCTTTCATTGTAAGATGCAGCAGTTTCTTTTTGCTCACAGGCTGCATTGCAATATCCTTCATTAATACCCTCGCATTTGCCCGCATCTTTTTGCATAAAACAAAGCTTGGGGCATAGATTAAACTCTTTTATGAGTTTTCGGATGATTGCATGGCCATCCACCATGTAATGAAAGGTATAAGCAGGGTTCAGTCGTTTTCTATTCTTATCAATAGCCAGCCGCAGGTAACCTCTCTGGTCTTCATACACGAAGATGCCATATACATCTTCCCATCTTTTTTGTGATGAATTAAAAACAGGCCATCTTTTTTTTATTTCAGTTGATTCTAATATACAAGCCATTATTTCGGTGCCACAGCTTTGAAAACTGATTGCATGAACATGCTGCATGAAATTTTGTTTCTGCCTGCTTTCAGAATTATTACTAAAATGGCTATTTACCCGGTAGCGGATATTATTGGCTTTGCCTATATAAACAACCTTACCTTTTTCATTGTGAAAATAATAGACTCCGGGTGTATAAGGTAACTGCTCAAAATGTTCTTTAGGAACATTGGGTGGTAGTATTGCTTCTTTTGAATTTCGCTGCAGGCTTTTTTGTATGTGCTGTTCTTTGTCATTTTCCAACAGCAATTGAAAAACTTTTACCGTGGCGGCAGTATCACCACCGGCTCTGTGACGGTCATTGACGGTTATGCCTAATGACTGGCATAACTTCCCAAGACTGTAAGAAAGAAGTCCGGGGATAATTTTTCTACTAAGCCTGACTGTACAAAGCTTCTTGCTGTTAAGATCGAATCCGGCCTCTTTTAAGTGGCTTTTTACAAAAGAATAATCAAAGTTCACATTATGGGCGATAAAAATTTTGTCATGCAGAATAGTGAAAATTCTTTCTGCCACATCTTCAAATGAAGGGGCAGTGGACACCATTTTATCAGTGATGCCGGTCATGGCTGTAATGTAGTAGGGGATTGGTTGATTCGGATTGATAAGGGTTTCAAATTTTTCCGTTACTGTATTGCCATCAAATACATGAATGGAAATTTCGGTGATGCCATTAGCGGCAGCATACCCTCCGGTGGTTTCTATATCAACAATTGCATACATGTTTGAAAAATCAGGACACCGAATTTCGGATTATTTATTTAAAAAGCCTGTTATCAAATTCAAAAGGGAAAGCAGTAATGATTTTTATCTTTTTAAAATCCGGGTGACTTGGGTTAATTAATACATTGTGTTCTTCAGGAATAATGGGGGAAGGAACTTTGAGAAGCATATTTTTTTTTGTTGTTAAAAATGAATCACCAATAAAACGGCTGTATCCAATATCTTTCTGCCATTGTTTTTTTAAGTTGATTGGGGTTAGGCTATTTTCCGTAATACCCGGTACTTGTATTTTCATCAGGTAGTTATTCTGCAATTCTTCGTAGGTAGCATTATATATTAATAGCTCAAGTAATGATAAAGAAATAGTGGTACTTGTATAAACAAGAGGCAGCCCTGCACTATTCCAGCGACCACCCCTTAGCTTGGCTCCCTCACCACTAATATCGGTGCTGTATTGCTCTTTGCAAAACCGGAATAGCATCATATATAAACACCGTGTTGTATCCTTCCAAACTGGTCAATAATTGATTGAATGCCCCGGGAGCTTTTTAAGGAATCAAAAGTGAGTAACTCTCCGAGTACAGGTTTGTCTCTTTTAAGCCATCGGTAAAGTGCTTCTGTGCTGGTAAAGGTTTCTAAACCCATTTTAATTAATTCCTGCATTTGCAAAATGCGATCTACATAGATGCCTTCAAAACTTTTATTGTCTTTAGAATAGCGCTGCAAAGTTTTATCGGAAAGGTGTAAAATAGAGGCCCATTCTTTTTGCGTAAAGGCAATTTGTCCGGCAATTTTCTCAAATTTTCGGTAAGGGAAATCAAGTACAGCTGGTATCATTTTTATGGAACGATAAACAGGCATGGGTTCATTTAATATATTCTCTTCTTCTTTAGTTTTATATTTAACTGGGTTTGCTTTCTTTTTCATATTCCGTCTTTTGTCCTACTAATATACGACTTTTGTCTATTGTAAAAAATATTTTTTCTTACCTTTATTAATGCATTGAAAATCAATAAGCCGGTTTTGAAATGGGCTGTATACAAGATTGCGATAAAATAAAATAAAAAGCCGGCCCTTATTTAAAAGTAACCGGCTCATTAGTTGATTGAAATATTCTTACAGCGTCTTTAGTACATCATTCATACCCCTCACGGCGTCTGCACTTTTATTAAAGGCGGCCTGCTCAGTTTCATTTAATTTGAAATCGATAATTTTTTCCCAGCCATTTTTCCCGATGGTAACAGGAACACCGAGACAAATATCTTTTTGCCCGTATTCACCATCTAATGCTACACAGCAGGTAAATAATTTTTTCTCGTCTCTTAAAATCGCTTCTACCAATGCTGCTCCTGCCGCACCGGGTGCATACCATGCCGAAGTGCCAATCAATGCCGTCAAAGTAGCTCCGCCTACCATGGTGTCTTTTACAATTTTCTCTTGTTGTTCGGCAGATAAGAAATCAGTTACTGGTGCACTGTTCCATGTTGCAAGGCGGATTAGCGGAATCATGGTAGTATCACCATGTCCACCAACAACAACAGCATTTAAATCAGATGGGCTGCATCCAAGATGCTGACTCAATTGATATTTAAAACGGCTGCTATCCAATGTGCCGCCCATTCCTATAATTTTATTTTTTGATAAACCTGTTGATTGCAATGCCAGGTAAGTCATCGTATCCATAGGATTACTGATAACTATGATGATAGCATTGGGAGAATGTTTCAGAATATTTTCGCAAACGCCTTTTACAATGCCGGCATTAACGCCAATCAGTTCTTCTCGGGTCATACCAGGTTTGCGGGGAAGCCCTGATGTAATAACCACAACATCACTGTTGGCAGTTTTTGAATAATCATTGGTGCTGCCAGTAATTATTGTATCGAAACCAAGCAGGGTAGCGGTTTGCATCATATCCTGTGCTTTGCCTTCGGCAATGCCTTCTTTGATGTCGAGTAAAACAAGTTCAGTAGCCAGTTCTTTACGGGCAATATTATCAGCACATGTAGCACCAACGGCTCCCGCACCTATAACAGTAACTTTCATTAAAATTATTTTAACAGGTAAACGATTTTGTAACCTGGCAAAGGTATTAGAATCTGATATTGAAGGATAATTTTTTTAAAGAGGGATTAAAAGAAAACATTTGCCCTGAGCAGTATCTGTGTGGTTTCTGGGGAAACTCCATACGTAGCCGTAATGGCAATCCTGTTAAACGGAATTAAAATTAATCCACCGCCATAGCTTGTATGAAAGCCTTTGTATGTTTCTCCCGGTTGCCAGATGCGGCCATTATCTAAAAAGGCGAGCAGGCCTATTTTACCGTTAAAGAAAAAATTATGTGTATTAGTTACCCAACGCAGTTCATTGTTGTTATAAAAAATACTTTTAGCATAAAATCTTTCCCTAGGATAGCCCCGTAGATTTTCGTTACCACCCAAAATATTAAGGTGATAATAATCGGCCACCCGGTTCATGGTGGCTCCACCACCTCTTACTGCCAATGTAAATGATTTGCCCAGTGGAATATAAAATGATAATGATGAACTGCCTTTAAAAAATGAATTGTTGCTTTCTTTCAGGTTTTTTACGTAGCCACCGCCGATTGAAAAATTAACACCCTTTGTTGGATATATTTTACTGTTGGTATGTTCGAAACGGTATCCTATTTCAGCACCACCAAATTGTTTGCGATTAAAAAGAGAAGGGTCTATTCCTGCATCTTTTGTGATAAAATGGTTAGCCGTTGCCCATACTTTTACGGACTGGTAAAATACGCCTACTTCAAAACGATGGTACTTGGCAAATTCATTACTCAAGCCTATACTTCCATATGCCCTTTCACTTTTTGTGTTATAAAAATTAACTGGCTGTGAAGTTTTATTAACGCTGAAATTGCCATTACCATAGTAATTTTCTACGGCTGGTAAATCCACTCTTGCTTTCAGCAACAAATCCATTTTACCGATAGTGTTATTCATTTTGCCAATGTAGCCAACATTAACTGCGCCTCTCAGAAACCCATAATTAGCACTTATTAAATGTGAATGCATATATTCTTCCTTTCGCCACGGCTGTGTTATATATCTTATGTTGGCACTGATGCGGATGCCCGTAGAGGTAAATAGATCAAGGGGGTTGTTATCAAATTCCTTGTATTCAGAAGGGCTTAACAGCGGTAAAATAAAAAAATGAAATTTTTTGTGCTGAGTAGTATCGAACATAAACTTTTGGCCTGCTGAAATTTTTGTTTTGCCGTATCTGCCGGTGGAAATAGATTTGCCATTAATAGAATCACCTGCAGCAGGGTCAACGATTTTTATTTTCACTCCGTCGTTGTTATTGCCTTTTAATTCAAATACATCATCCTTTTCAAGACTGTAAATACGGATTTCTTTTGTTTCATTTTTTTTAAAAACCCTGGAGTAATAAGGTGCATCTTCTGTTTTTCCTTCTTTATTTATCTTATAAATTTTTATACTTGTCTCCTCCGGAGAGAGCCGGTTAATTTCAAATTTTTCTCTTTTCTGCGTGCCTGCAATGTCCGGATGCTGGGCAAGGTAATTGTAATAACTTATTGCATCTTTCACAAGATCATCACGGTGCGATTTTAATTTAGCTGTTAACAAAACACCTCTTATACTATATAGCTCTGGCGGTAATTGTTTTACTGCATTTTCTATTACAGCATCTGTAAGGGATTGCTGTAGTTCTTTAGCAGCAGTTATCCAATCATCTTCTTTTAGTTCATTCAAAAATATCCTGTCTAATGGACGGCCTGGTTCATTAAAATTCTTTACACTATTTATATGATAATCGTACGACTCAAGTTGTGTAGCACCGGCAATATGGCTTGCAATAAAAGGATAAAACCCATCAAACCTCGTGTATGCCTGATCCCGGTCACGGGGAATAGGCCTATATTCTGTTCTCCCTTTTTCTTTAAAACTTGCCCATCTCCATTGGTCGGCATGGCGACTCCAGTCCCCAATCATCATATCAAATAACCTTGCTTTCGCAAATGTTTTTTGGTTTACATAATAATCATTGTCTTTATAAATGTGTTCAAATAATTTTTCAGAACCAATTACATTCTTTGAATTTCCAAAATGCGGGGCATTTTCCTGGTTTTCATCAGGTCTTTCTTCAAACATGTATAATTGATTGCCATATTTTTCATTGTATTCACTCAATGCTTTTTGCTTAGGCACAAAAACGAAAACTGGCTTGGTATGATAAATACCGGTTGCCTCTATCATTGGGGTAATGGTAACTGCCGCAAAAGGATAACCAATCGACGCCTGGTCTTTTGCAATTCTTGCAATAAACGTTCCTTGAAATTCCTGCGGTAGCCCATTACCAAAATCTTTATCTACACTTCGTAAAACATATTCTTTACCGGTTTTATCTTCTAATCTTAACCCCATAGACTGGCGGCTTCCACCAGGCTTTGTGGGTACAAGCCCACCTTTAGCTGTATCTAAAAAAAAATTATTTACTCTTACAGGAGTGTTCCATTCTTTACGATAGTGTTTACCATATAAAAAATTATGATAACCACTTCTGTTATATTTTTTACCCGGTATTACTACAGTAGTTCCGGGTATTGAGTCGGCGGTATGGACTATTGTTGTCTGTGCCTTCAGCGGCACATTATTAATGAATGCAAAAAATAAAATAAAGGGGAAAAGTAAATATTTTTTATGCGGGCAGCATCCAGAGGAAAAAGTTGTCATGGAAATCTATTTGACAAAATCATGCCATTACGTTTCCAGTCAGATAAGAACTATAAAAATTCAAAAAGAGTAATTGTAAGCACCTCAAACTGTGGAATTAATGAAACATCTCTAATATCTTATCCATCGGTAATCCACCTTCAAAAACGGAGATCAGCTCTTTCTTTTTATCATAAAATGCAAGAAACGGAAGATTGTGTACCTGGTAAAAGGTGAACAGAAAATAATCGGTATCCTGTGCTACAATAATATTTTTATACCGTTCAAGATGATATTTTTCCCGGTATGCAAGCATGGAGTCAAAAGGCATGGAAGTCGTCATTACAATCAAAATGTTTTTGAATTTATCAATGTTATTGATCAACTCTTCAGTTTCATGCTGGCAATGCTCACAAGTAGGACTGAATACCATCAACATAACCGGCCTTTTCTTGGGCAGGTCAGCTTTAGTGAAAAAAGACACACTATCCGGAAGCAACAATTTAGCCGGCGGGAAGGAGGGAAATCTCTTATAGGGTGCCTGGAGGGAATCACTTTGTGCAGCAACGATGGTAGTAAGAAATAAACCTGCAAGACCAATTAGTAACTTCTTCATTGGTCAAAGATAACTGGCGAAAACGAATTGGTATTTATTGACGGAGTTTAATAAACCCTTATTCCGGCTGAAAGGCTGCTTTATTAAGACCACAACCTTCCTTTTGCCAGCAACTATCCCTGCCTTATCTTTGCCGCCTGAAAAAAATGACTTTTTAAAATGGCTCGCAGTTAATAGCTCGCAGCTCAAAGCTTAAAAGAATGGCAAATACATCAGACATCAGCCGGGGATTAATTTTAAGCCTTGAAGGCAGTCTTTATACAGTAGTGGAATTTGGTGAAAACAAAACGGCCCGTGCCGCAGCCAAAGTGTGGGCAAAGTTAAAAGGCGTTGACAACAACCGTTCTATTGAAAAAACCTGGAACTCTGGCGATACTATTTTCCCGGTACGGGTCGAGAAACGTCACTACCAGTTCCTGTATAAGGATGATACTGGCTTTAACTTTATGGATAATGAAACCTTTGAGCAGATTGCTTTACAGGCTGAAACCATTGATGCCCCACAGTACCTGAAAGAAGGTCAGGAAGTAGCAGTAATGGTTAATACAGAAAACGATCAGATACTGGGTGCCGAGCTTCCAGATAAAATTGTATTAAAGGTTACTTATACGGAACCAGGTCTGAGGGGTGATACGGCCACCCGTACTTTAAAGCCGGCAACACTCGAAACCGGTGCTACACTCGGTGTTCCATTATTTGTAAATGAAGGAGAACTTATCCGTATCAACACCAAGTCTGGTGAATACCTGGAAAGAGTGAAAGAACAATAAATCAACAGCATTGAAAAACGGCCGAAATCAACCGAATTTCGGCCGTTTTTGTTTGTTTTTGACCCATTTACGGTCAAAAAAAGGAAATATCATTGATTTTCTTATATTGATTTCATTACCTTAGCCGCCTGTTCCGCTATCTTAGAGTCTCTTCTTAACCAAAACTGTCTATTAAATTGAAAAACATGGACTACAAGCAAATTCAGGAGTTGATTAAAATGGTCAACAAATCGAATATTGGCGAATTAACAATTGAACAAAAGGATTTCAAAATAACTATCAAACAAAAGGAAGAGCATGTTGCGCAAATTGTTTCTTCTGTTCCCTATCAGCAAGCTCCGGTTTATGTACCTCAGGCACTGCCAGCTGTTTCTAACCAACCAGCAACAGCATTGCCCACGGCGGCAGAAAATCCAAAAGTTGCTGAGGCACCTGCAGCAAATACTATTACAATCAAAAGCCCGATGATAGGTACATTCTACCGCAAATCATCTCCTGATAAACCAAATCTGGCTGATATAGGAAATGATGTAGCTCCGGGTACGGTGGTTTGCATTATCGAAGCCATGAAACTTTTTAATGAAATAGAAAGTGAAGTAAAAGGTAAGATTGTAAAAGTGCTGGTAGAAGATTATTCTCCAGTAGAGTACGATCAGCCGCTTTTCTTAGTGGAGCCGGCTTAATTAGCACATTAGCTCATTATCAAATTAATATTCATGTTTAAGAAAATACTGATTGCTAATCGTGGTGAAATTGCCCTCAGAGTAATCCGCACCTGTCGTGAAATGGGGATTAAAACTGTAGCTGTTTACTCCACGGCCGACAGAGATAGCCTTCATGTAAAATTTGCAGATGAAGCGGTTTGTATTGGTAAGCCTGCAAGCAGTGAATCATATTTGAATATTGCACACATCATGGCGGCAGCTGAAATTACCAATACAGATGCCATACATCCCGGCTATGGTTTTCTGGCAGAGAATGCAAAGTTTGCTCAGATATGTAATGACCACAGAATAAAATTCATCGGTCCCACACCGCACATGATTAATAATATGGGCGATAAAATTACCGCTAAAGCAACCATGATAAAAGCAGGAGTGCCTGTAATACCAGGAGGCGAAGGTTTATTACAAAGTGTGGATGAAGCCAAAGGCATCGCCAAAAACATGGGCTATCCTGTTATCTTAAAAGCAACAGCCGGTGGCGGTGGTAAGGGTATGCGGATTGTGTGGGAAGAAAGCGAAATAGAAAAAGCTTACGACACGGCTAAGCAAGAAGCCGCTGCCTCTTTTAAGAACGATGGCATTTACATGGAAAAATTTGTAGAAGAGCCACGGCATATCGAAATACAGGTAGCTGGTGATCAGTACGGCACTGTTTGTCATCTTAGCGAAAGAGATTGTTCTATACAACGCCGTCACCAGAAATTGGTAGAAGAATCACCTTCACCTTTTATGACGGATGAACTGCGTTTTAAAATGGGAGAAGCTGCTAAACAAGCAGCCGCTTGTATCAACTATGAAAGTGTGGGAACCGTCGAGTTCCTTGTAGATAAGCACCGCAACTTCTACTTCATGGAAATGAACACCCGGATACAGGTGGAGCATTGCGTTACGGAAGAAGTCATCAATTTTGATTTGATAAAAGAACAGATTAAAATTGCGATGGGCGAAAAAATAACCGGCGATGATTACATTCCAAACAATCATGCCATCGAATGTCGTATCAATGCCGAAGACCCGTATAATGATTTTCGTCCTTCTCCCGGAAAAATTACTTCACTCAACCAACCAGGTGGCCATGGGGTTCGGGTGGATAGTCATGTCTATGCCGGCTACGTCATTCCTCCGTATTACGATTCTATGATTGGTAAACTTATCACCGTAGCACAAACCCGGCAAGAGGCCATTGCCACCATGTACCGGGCATTAAGTGAGTATGTTATTGAAGGGGTAAAGACAACCATTCCATTTCACTTACAATTAATGCAGGATGAACGGTTCCGCAGCGGCGATTTTAATACCAAGTTTATTGAAGGGTTTCACTTGAAATAGCGGGTTATCATCCAACTGAATTGCCATTCCGACGAAGGAGGAATCTTGTATTAGCCCAACTACATTACTAGTGATTATCGTCCCTTGCGAGTTTATTCTGAAGAAACGAAGGCCACTCTTGTCCTGTTCGCTACTCAGCAAATACAAAAAAAACTCCGTGCATCTTTCAAAGCACGGGGTAAATCTTCTGTGCCAGTTCTCTTTTCTTGTCGAATCTGGTAAAATAATCTTCTTTATTGATTGCTTCGCCGGGGAGCCTTCTCCTCACTTCATTTTCAACTAACTACGCATAATCAAAAGGTTAATCTAAGTGCTTTCACTTAAAAGTGAATTTTACCCAACTTGCCAGCCAATAAACTATGCTTTTTTTCATTTAGCTTAAGGTATAGTACCTAATTTGACATCGGAAAAACCTTATGAACCAAAACATCCAATATCCCACATGGAAAAAATCAACATCCTGCTTGTAGATGATTACAAGCTTATCAGAGAATCCTTGTCTTACATCCTCAACAGCGACTCCCGTTTCCAGGTAATTGGAGACACCAGCAATGGAGAAGAAGCAGTACAAATGGCTAAGGAACAAAAGCCAAAGATTGTTTTAATGGACATCAATATGTCCCCTCTCAATGGCTTTGAGGTTACCAAACTGCTTCGCAAGTATGCACCGGCGTCAAAAGTAATTGGTATGTCTATGCACTCTATGCCCGCCTATGCCAGGCGAATGCTGCAGATAGGTGCAATGGGATATGTTACCAAAAACTCTTCAAGGGAAGAACTGCTTTCAGCTATTACAGAAGTGAACGAGGGAAAAAAGTATGTATGCGAAGAAGTAAAGAATATACTGGCCAGGCAGGAGTTGGTGGATCAATCGGGACTGCCTGATATGAATGTATTATCCCGCCGTGAAATTGATGTGGTCCAATTGATAAAAGAAGGCCTGTCTTCTAAAGAGATTGCTGGGCGTCTTGATATTGCGGTAAAGACAGTAGAAGTACACCGGTACAATATTTTGAAAAAGTTGAATCTTAAAAACACTGCTGCACTGGTTAATTATTGTAACTCGCAGGGGTTATAAATTTAGGACGTCTCTAAAAACTTACCTTTCCCTCTCTCCAGAGCTTGTCGAAGGATGGAGAGGTTCCGATCCCGATTACTATCGGGACTATCGGAATAAAGGTGAAATTTTAATTAAAATAGAAGTTTTTAGAGATGCCCTTTATCCGCCAGTCCAATTTAATCTGTACCTTTTTTTAGTATAATACCGCCAGTGGATTACACTTATTCATAGTCGTTTTGCCAATATCCTTATAATGAAACCAGTTTTAGACAATACCTTTTTATTTGCCGGTAGTGCAGAGAGAATAAGCACACTGATTAACAGCCTGAAGGTAGGTGTCTTATTACAAGGGCCGCAAACAGAAATCCTTTTTAGTAATAAGGCCGCATTAAGTATGCTTGGCTTAACAGAAGATGAACTTTCCGGCAGGTCCTGTTTTCATCCTGAATGGAATGTAATTCATGAAGATGGTTCATCATTTCTCCCCGAAACATTTCCTGTTACCACTGCAATTGATACCTGCAAACCTGTTTCTAATATTATTATGGGGGTTTACAGACCTGTTACAAAAGACAGGATATGGTTACTGGTAAATGCCGAACCGTTGTTAGATCATAAAGGAAAAGTGAAGGAAGTGATTTGCAGTTTTAACGATATCACAGAACGGAAAGCAGTAGAAGAGAAATTAAACTGGTTATACCAGAGTTTGGAAGTAAGGGCATTTGAATTGGCCACTTCCAATGCAGACCTGGAACGGTTTCTTTATGTAGCAACACATGATTTGCAGGAACCACTGCGGTTGGTAAATAGTTTTACCCAATTGCTGAAAAAAAAATACAGTATGCAATTGGATGAACAGGCCAATGAATATATTAATTATGCAGTAGAAGGGGCCACCCGTATGAAGAAGCTTATTCTGGACCTGCTGGAGTATTCAAAATTCAGTAGCAACAACGAAGAGCTTGTTCCCACAGATATGAATATTGTATTGCGGGATGTATCCCGTAAGCTTTTTACGGAATTGAAAGAGTCTGGCGCAGAATTAATCATCCCGGTATTGCCGGTCATTACAGCGAATAAATCGCTGATGGTACAACTTTTTGAAAACCTTATTGAAAATGCTTTAAAATACCACAGCGATAGCAAACCTTTAATTCAGATTGAGTGTAAAGTGGAAGAAGAAAATTACCTGTTTAGTGTAAGTGACAATGGAATTGGGATTGATCCTAAATATGCAGATAAAATTTTTATTCTTTTCCGGCGGCTACATGGCAATAGCGAAACGTATGAAGGAACTGGGGTAGGCCTGGCTATTTGTAAAAAAATTGTTGAATTGCACAGGGGCAATATTTGGGTAGAGTCGGAGCAGGGAAAAGGAAGCAAATTTAATTTCACTATTTCCGCAAAACAGAACCAGGTATATGAAAAACTATAAAAAGCAGATATACCTGTTTCTGTATGTATCCTTAGTTTTTGTAATAGGCAGTTTTGCAATATTGTTTTTCAATTTCCGCAAACAGGTACGGTTGCAAAACGAAATTCTGAAAATCAATAAAAATTTGATACAGGCAGACTCTCTTACCAGTAGCCTTTCGCAAATTGAATCCGATAAAAGAGGGTTTCAGCTTACCAATGACTCTGGCTATTTGAAAAACTTTTATGCTATAAAAATGAATTGCAATAGCATTATTACCAATCTCCGGAAAAATGCTATTGCTGGTATAGATACAAAAACAATTTCACAGGTGGATTCTTTAGTGAAACTGCGGATAGCTAATCTTGATAGCGGAATTATTGTTTTCACCAACAGGGGTTTTGATGCGGCCATTGAATTTATGCAGTTGAAAGGAAAAAGAAATGCCAGGCAGTTACTCGATCAAAGCCTGGAAGTATTAAAAAATAACCTGCTGGGAAAATTAGAGACACACACATACAGGATGAATAAAAGCAGCCACCAAAACTTATCGGGGCTGCTTACATTATTAGCTCTTTTTGTGTTATTGATGCTTGTAGCTGCCAGAACATTCAGGCGGGCACAAAATAAAATCATTAAGAATCATATCAAGTTTAAAGAAGCACAACGAATTGCAAAGATTGGCAGTTGGGAATGGGATTTTGCCACCAATAAAATTATATGGAGCCAGGAACAGTTCCGGATTTTTGGCCAGGACCGCAAAACTTTTGATTTGACTTACCAGGGTTATCTCGGTCATTTATCTGGAAAGGAACAGGAGAAAACCGAAGCCCTGATAAAGGATGCAATTGAAGATAAGGGCCCTTATGCGGTGGAGCATGAAATTACCAGGAAGGATGGTACAACACTTATGGTTTTTGAGCAGGGTACTGTTTTATTTGATGATGATAAAAAACCAACAGGAATGTTTGGCACTACGCAGGATATTACGGAAAGAAAAAAAGCAGAAGAAGAACTGGTAGCAGTACAAAAAAAGATACAGGCAATTTTTGATAATTCTGCAGACGGTATCTATCAAAGTACAGTTGAAGGAAAATTCATTATGGCTAATCCCGCCCTGGCAAAAATATTTGGTTACAGTTCCGTAGGAGAGCTTCTGTCATCTGTCAATAATATTGGAATTGAAATTTATGTAGACCCTTCAGACAGGGAACGTATGTTAAATCAGCTTTTAAAACAAGATCATATTGAAAACTTTGAAGCAGCAATGCTGACAAAGAAGAATGAGATAGTCTGGATAAATGAAAGTACAAGGGTGGTAAGAAACGATAAAGGAGCCATACTTTATTTTGAAGGAACGCTGAAAGACGTAACGGAACGAAAAAAAGCAGAGACAGCATTGCATAACAGTGAAGAGAGATACCGGCAAATCGTTGAGACGGCACAGGAAGGTATTTGGGTGCTGGATGAAAACAACTATACCATTTTTGTAAATAAAAGAATGTGTGAAATGCTTGGTTATTCCAGGGAAGAGATGATGGGTCGACAAAATTATGATTTTAAAGATGAAGAAGGAAAGGAAAAAGCAATGAAAGGTATTGAAAGAAGAAAAAAAGGAATTACAGAAACAGCTAAGTTTATTACAAAAAGCGGAATGGCTGTCTGGACAACTGTATCCACCAACCCCATTCTTGATGAAGAAGGAAAATATATAGGTGCCTTAGGAATGTTTACAGACATTACTGAAAGAAGGAAAGCTGACAGGGCATTGGTAGCGGCACAAAAGAAATTCCAGGCCATATTTGATAACACGGCAGATGGAATTTATCAAAGTACGGTTGATGGTAAATTCATCATAGCCAATACTTCTATGGCGAGAATTTTTGGTTACGATTCCCCGGACGACCTTATTCAGTCGGTTACAAATATTGGAACACAAATTTATGCCGACCCGGAGCAAAGAAAGAACATGTCCGCCATCATTTTGGAACAAGGTCATGTAGAAGATTTTGAGCTACAGGTACTCACCAAAACAAAAGATATCATTTGGGTTAGTGCCAATATCCGTATTGTTAACGATGAAGCAGGAGCTATCAGCTATTTTGAAGGAACACTGGAAGACATTACCGACAGAAAGAAAGGAGAAGAGCAATTGCTCAACATGTCTAACAGGCTACAGTTGGCTATTGATGCCACCAGTATCGGTATTTGGGATTGGGATGTAACAAATAATGTTACCGTGTGGGATAAAGAGATGTATCGTATCTACAATGTAGATGCTAACGACCAAAGAGCCATATCCGAGGCATGGGAAAGCACTATACATCCTGATGATTTAGAAAGGGTAAACCGGCAATTGCAGGCAGCAATAAACGGAGAAAGTGATTATGACACAGAGTTTCGGATTATCTGGAAAGACAAAACCATCCATCATGTAAAAGGGAATGCACTGGTGCAGCGAAACCAGGCAGGTGAAGCAGTAAGGATGATAGGAACCAATGCAGACATCACAGAACGTAAAGAAGCTGAAGAAGAAATATTACAACTAAATCAGAACCTCGATCAGTTTGCCAACATCACTGCTCATGATTTGCAGGAGCCTATACGTATGGTAAGCGGATTTTTAGGACTGCTCGAAAAGAAATATACCGATGTGCTTGATGAACAGGGAAAGTCTTATGTATTCAGGGCAAAAGATGGTGCAGACAGGATGAGCATATTGATAAAAGACCTGCTTGAGTTTTCCCGTTCTGGTAATAAGGCTGCTAAAAAGGAACCGGTAGATCTTCTTACTGTAATGGACCTGGTGAATAAAGATTTAACTATTGTGGTAGCCGATACAAAAGCTATACTTAATATTCCGGCATCATTACCTGTAGTAACGGGTACGCAGAGTGCATTATATCGTTTATTTCTTAACCTCATCAGCAATGGCATTAAGTTCAGAAAAAAAGATACCCCACCAGAAGTTGCACTTACCGTAAATGAGTTACAGGACTATTGGGAATTTAAATTACAGGATAATGGAATTGGTGTTGCAGAAAAAGATCAGCCAAAATTATTCCAGGCATTTCAACGCTTACACCGGCGGGATGAATATCCAGGAACAGGATTGGGCCTTGTAACCTGTAAGAAAATTGTGGAAACACATGGAGGAAAAATATGGATGACATCAGAAGCAGGAAAGGGCACAGCTTTTCATTTCACTATTAATAAAACACAATTGGTTTAATAAAGGAAGACGATAATTATGCAAGACACAACACAAATGAATAATAACACTTTAAACCTGCAGCAGGAATTGGAAAGCGAAAACAGGGAAGTAGAATTATTAGAGACGAAGCTGGCAGATGTCACAAAAGAAATGAACCAGTTTACGTATATCGTTTCGCATGATTTGCAGGCACCGTTGCGTATGGTTACCGGCTTTCTGGAATTGCTGGAAAAAAAATATGGCGATAAACTGGACACATCTGCCAAACAGTATATTGATTTTGCGGTAAAAGGGGCAGCAAAAATGAAAAAATTAGTATTCGACCTGCTTGAGTATTCCAGGTTGAGTACCATTGTTAAAGAATATACTGAAACAGACCTCAATGAAATAGTGCATGAAACAAAAACAAAATTTCAGTCAGTAATTGAAGAAACCGGTGCTGTTATAACTACCAGCCAATTACCTGTAATAATGGCAAACAGGGCGCAGATGGTTCAGTTGTTTGATCATCTTATTGGCAATGCTCTTAAGTTCCGGAATATAGAAGGGACTTTAATCGGCATAGCATTAAGCAGTGAAAATGGTATTACATCAATTGCAATAAAAGATAATGGGATAGGCTTTGATATGTCTTTTGCAGAGAAAATATTTGTTGTTTTCCGGCGTTTGTATAGTGATGAATCAAAATACAGCGGTACCGGGATAGGCCTGGCTATGTGTAAAAAAATTACGGAACTGCATAAAGGCAATATCCGGGCAGAATCAGAAACAGGAGAGGGAAGTACATTCTATATTACGTTACCAGGATTATAAAAGCATTTTTTGAACAATAAAAAATATCACTATGAACGAAGTACACATTTTGCTGGTTGAAGACAATGAAGGCGACATTATATTAACTACAGAAGCCTTTAAGGACATGCAACTCGAGAATAAAATCTCCATAGTAAGAGATGGGGAAGAAGCACTCCGGTTTCTTAGAAAACAGGACAGCTATACAGATGCTGCAACACCGCAGCTAATACTTATGGACATTAACCTTCCGGGCATGGATGGTAAAGAGCTGTTAGAAGTGATAAAAAAGGATCCGGAGCTTAAAGAAATACCAGTGGTAATGCTCACAAGCTCCGCAGCCGATGCAGATATCAGCGAATGCTATGATAAGCATGTAAACTGGTATATTACAAAACCTATAGATTATGACAAATACACTAAAGTAATGCATGAAATAGAAGCTTTCTATGTGTCATTTGTTCCCTATCCTAAAAGCGGCAGGTAATTATTTCTAATGGTAAACACTTGTTTCTTTAGGTGAGAGTAATTAAAAACAGAAGCTTTAATAAAAATTAGTTATTCCACATTTTTTTCTTTATATTTTTCTGATTAATCTAAAATAGTACCTATGAGTGAAATTCAGATTTTACTGGTTGAAGATAACGAAGGGGATATCCTGCTTACGCTGGAAGCCTTTAAAGAGATAAAAATTAAAAATAGTATAGCCGTCGTAAAAGATGGGGTAGAAGCCATTGATTTTCTAAAAAAGCAAGGCCAGTATGCCGATAGTGTAGTTCCTCATTTGATTTTGCTGGACATAAACATGCCCAAACTGAGCGGTATAGAAGTGCTTGATTTTATAAAAAAGGATGAAAAGCTCAGAAAAATACCTGTTGTAATGCTTACAACCTCTTCTTCCGAGTCAGATATTTCTGCCTGTTATGATAAATCGGCCAACTGCTTTATTACCAAGCCCTTGGATTTTGGTAAGTTTTTAAATGTAGTGGAAGCCATCGAATCATTCTGGTTTTCAATTGCACAGCTGCCGAAAGCTGTTTAAACCAAAGCAGTAGAATTTTTACGATACGTAGTGGAAAACAATTTTTAGGAACTGATTTCTGCTTTTTATTGACAGTTTCAGGTTCAATCTTGCAGGCTGCCACTACTAAGTGTATTCACTTAAAATTTGATTAAAATTGAAATTTCTAAGCAATTGGTTAGAACTTTTCGACAGCCTTAAGATTTTTTTCCTTAATTTAAAGTGAGAAAAGCCTCACTAAACCACTTTAGCCTGCTATCCATATGGATAAAATCACCATTCTGCTTGTAGATGATCACAAGTTGATAAGGGAATCATGGTCATTTATTCTGAACAAGGACCCCCGCTTTTCCGTAATTGGAGAAACCAGCAATGTAGACGAAGCTGTAGCCATTGCAAAGGACCTGGGGCCCCAAATTGTTTTAATGGACATCAATATGTCTCCCGTAAATGGGTTTGAAGCAACAAAACTTATTCGAAAATTTTCTCCCGGTTCAAAAATTATTGGTATTTCCATGCACTCCATGCCTGCATATGCCCGCAAGATGCTGCAGCTTGGAGCATTAGGATATGTTACCAAAAATTCTTCCAGAGACGAAATGCTAACCGCTATTACAGAAGTTAGCAGAGGAAAAAAATATATATGCGAGGAAGTAAAAAACATCCTTGCACAGCGGGAACTGGTGGAAGAAGGTGGCCAACCGGATATGAATGTACTTTCACGCCGTGAGCTGGATGTTGTTCAGTTAATAAAGGAAGGGTTATCCTCCAAGGAGATTGCTGTTCGGCTTGACATTTCACTGAAAACAGTTGAAGTACACAGGTATAATGTGTTAAAAAAGTTAAATCTTAAAAATACTGCAGCACTGGTTAATTTTACTAATGCAAATGGGCTATAATTCTTTGTGGCATCCAGGTTGGTGCGTTAAACTCTCTTAGACATATCACGGTTTTATATGAGTCAACTCTACACCCGACGAAATATTATTACCGGTCTATTAATTTCAATTGCCTTTATTTTCTTTTTTGTGTTTTACTGTTACCGCAATATCAGCAAGGTAATAAAGGAAAAAGAAAAAGTAGATGTCACCTTACAATCATTGAGGGCATTAGAAGATGTAATGGATAACATGCAGGATATTGAAACCGGTCAGAGAGGATATGTAATTTCTGGTAACAAAGAATTTCTTGAGCCATATTATGCCGCTATTAATAAGTTGGGCAAGGATACATTTCAACTTAAAGGCCTGTATGCTTTATATCCTAACCGGGAGCCAAAGTTTCAGCAATTACTGAAATTGGTCAGGCAAAAAGCACAAATAACAATCTCTATAGTAAGTATAGTTGATGCACACGGAAAAGATTCTGCCAGCAAACGGGTACAAACTACTCTTGGTAATATTGTAATGGATAGCATCCGCACTATTATCACTTCATTTGAAAATGAAGACCGTGTTGTATTGCAGGATTCTATAAACGAACGGGCAAAAGCAGCTTGGGCTACTGCCAAACTTTTTATAACTCTGGCAGTCATATTTGTTGCAGGGGTAATTTTTGTACTCTGGCGCATAGGCTGGGGATTAAAATTAAGAGACAAATATGAGCAGCAAATTTCTTATCTAGCTAAACTAACAGAGAAAACAAGCGACGCTATTTTTTCAACAGATTTAGAAGGAATAATACGAAGTTGGAATAAAGGTGCTGCAGATATTTATGGTCACACTAAAGAAGAAGCAATAGGAAAATTGGCACCTGACATTACCAGAAGCGGTAAAACGAAAGTAGCCGTGGACGAAATGCTTGCAAAAGTTCCACATCAAGGTTCTTATGATCTTGAAGTGCTCAATCATAATAAAAAAGGGGAAGAAATTTACTGCCTGGCTTCAGTTACAGCGTTAAAAAACGAAAAGGAAGAAATAACAGGATATGTAACAATGCTCAGGGATATTACTGCACGCAAGAAAACTGAGCAATTACTGGAAAAATTTAATAAGCAACTTACCGGGCAGGTAGAAGAAAAGACTGCACTAATAACAAGTATCCTGGAAAGGATTAGCGACGGGTTTTATTCATTAGATGAAAAATGGAATTTTACTTATGTAAATAATACTGCCGGTGAAATAATGAACAGCAAGCCGGACGATTTAATCGGAAAAAATCTATGGAAAGAATATCCTGATGCGGCAGACACCAGCATTTTCAAAACATTTATCAAAGCATTTGAGGAGCAGCAACATAGACAAGTGGAGTTTTATTATCCGCCATACGAAAAATGGTTTATGGTTCATGTCTATCCTTCCACAAGCGGAATCTCTGTTTTCTTCCGGAACATTACTGAAATTAAAAAAGCAGAAGAAGAGATAAGGCATTCCAACGAACGTTTTGAAATGATCAGCCGCACTACCAACGATGCCATATGGGAGTGGAACCTTGAAACAGGTAAAATGTGGGGTAACGAGACACACCAGCAATTGTATGGGTTAAAAATGACCGACCCTGTTCCCGATGAGAAGGAATGGGAGAACAGGCTTCATCCGGACGACAGTGCCGCATTAATAAAGAAACAGGCAGATGCGCTGGCTTCAGATACCAATGTGTTTATAACAGAATACAGGTTTAAGACAGAGACGGATGGCTATAGAAATATTTATGATCGCTGTTATATTGTACGGAATGAAGAGGGAACGGCTGTTCGAATACTAGGAAGTATGATGGATGTTACTGAAAGAAAAAAGGCTGAAGCGGCACTTCAGGAAAGTGAAGAAAAATATCGCTCCATGATTGAGCAGGCGTCAGACGGAATTTATATAGTCGACAATGAAGGACGTTATTTTGAGGCCAACCCTGCCGGGTGCCTTTTGGTGGGTTATACCAGAGATGAAATGATCAAGATGACTTCACGGGAAATATTACCCGAGGGAGAACTGCCGATTTCCAGGCTAAAAACAAAAGAACTAAAATTGGGTCAGACTATTTACATGGAAAGAAAGATAAGGAAAAAGAATGGACAGATGATTGATGTGGAGGCCAGCTATAAAATGCTGTCAAACGGATATATCCTTACTTTTTCAAGAGATATTACGGAAAAGAAAAGTGCACAAGAAGCTATTAGAGCAAGTGAAGAAACAAGAAAACTTATAATGAACTCAGCTCTTGATGCTATTGTTTGTATAGACAAAACTGGTGCTATAACAGTGTGGACACCGCAAGCCGAAAGAATATTTGGATGGAAAGAAAGCGAAGCTATTGGTAAACAACTTACAGAAACAATCATTCCAGAACAGCATAAGGAAAGCCATACTAAAGGAATGAAGAATTACCTGGAAACAGGTAAAGGGCCAGTACTCAACAGGCTTACTGAACTTACTGCTGTTAACAGGCAAGGCAAAGAGTTTCCGATAGAGTTATCCATCATCCCAATTCAACAGGGGGAATCAGAATTTTTCTGTGCTTTCATCCGTGATATTACAGAACGCAAAGAAGCCGCAGAAAAAATTGTAAAAGAAAAAGAACTTTCTGAAACGGCTATTAATAGTTTGCCCGGAATATTTTACATATTTGATGCAGACCGGAAACTTTTAAAGTGGAATAAAAATTTTGAAATAGTATCGGGCTATACTGCCTTAGAGCTTGTTCAAATACACCCCGTTGATTTTTTTGCTGACGAAGACAAAAGTTTAGCACAACGTACGGTGGAAGAAGTATTCCGTAAAGGCTCATCAGAACTGGAAGCCCGGTTACTTACGAAATCCGGAGAAAAAATTTCATACTTCTTTACAGGGCAAGCTATCAATTATGAGGGCAAGCCATGTATGCTGGGTACAGGAATAGACATTGCAGAGTTAAGAAAGACACAGCAAACTTATTCAACATTGGTAAACACGGTTGATGGTATTGTATGGGAGGCCGATGCACAAACTTTTCAATTTAGTTTTGTAAGTCAGCAGGCTGAAAGATTATTAGGATATCCTGTTGAAAACTGGGTAAATGATTCTTCTTTTTGGGCTGACCATATTCATCCCGAAGATAGAAGTTGGGCGATAGAGTATTGTGCAAGCAGCACCCAAAAGAAAAAAGCACATGAGTTTGAGTATAGAATGATTGCAGCAGATGGCAGAATTGTTTGGTTGCGGGATATTGTGTCTGTCATTGTAGAAAATGATAAAGCTGTTCAGCTCAGAGGTATTATGGTAGATATTACGGAGCAAAAAAAATTTGACGAAGAGATTGTAAAATCCAATGCAAGGTTCCAGATTGTTTCTAAAGCAACAAGTGATATCGTTTGGGATTGGGATCTTGTAAGTGACGAACTCTGGTGGAATGATAATTATTATTCAAATCTTGGATATAAGAAAAATAAAGAGATAGTTCATATAGATGAATGGTTCAACAATATTCATCCTGATGAGGTGAAAAAAGTGAAAACTAAAGCAAAAAAAGTATTGGAAGGAAAAGATACAATCTGGCATGACGCATATAGATATTTGAAAGCAGACGGAACCTATCTTAATTTTCTGGACCGGGGATTTATTATGCGGGATAAACAAGGCAAGGCTATACGAATAATAGGCTCAATGGTCGATATGACTCCTGTTTATGAGTCTCAAAAGAAAGTTACAGAAAGCGAAGAAAAATACCGGACACTGGTGGAGCAGGCCATTGATGCAATTGCATTGTATGATGCAAGAGGAAAAATCCTCGACGTTAATACCGGTTCAGTTAATCTACTTGGCTATTCAAAAGAAGAATTAATGGAAATGTTTTTATCTGATATTCTGACTACAGAAGAGATAAGTGTAAAGCCGGTACGGTATGATGTCCTTCAAACAGGAGAATCAACAGTGAAGCAAAGAAAAATGAGGCGAAAGGATAATACGATTGTAGAAACAGAGGTGAGGTCACAACAATTACCCGACGGCCGTTTTCTCTCTGTGATAAGGGATCTGACAGAACGGGAAAAAGCACAACAGCAGATTGGACAGGAAAAAGAGTTGTCTGATAAACTAATTGATAGCTTGCCGGGTGTTTTCTACTGGTACGATGAAAATGGAAAATTCCTACGTTGGAATAAACAGTTTGAAGTTGTTACCGGATATTCTGCAAAAGAAATAGCCGGGATGCATCCTGCTGATTTCTTTGAGGGAGAAGGCCGGAGGCACATTATAGAAAAGATAGATGAAGTATTTAGAGAAGGAGGTAGTGATGCCGAAGCAGACTTTATTTCAAAAGATGGAAGTAAGCGACCATATTATTTTAAAGCTCTTCGTATTATAATAGAAGGCAAACCCAGTCTGCTTGGAACAGGCATTGATATTTCTGACAGGAAAAGGGCAGAGCAGGAACTGGATAAATCTTACAAAGCAATCCGGGAACTTACTGCTCACCTGCAAAATATACGGGAAGAAGAAAGATCACATATTGCACGGGAAATACATGATGAACTCGGGCAGCAGCTAACAGTGCTTAAAATGGATGTATCATGGCTCAATAAAAAAATTGGTAACTCCGATGATGCTATAAAGGAAAAAATGAAGAGCCTGTTAACAATGCTGGATGAAACAGTTAACTCAGTACGGCGTATTTCATCAGAACTGAGGCCAAGTTTACTGGATGATCTGGGATTGGCAGCCGCTATGGAATGGCAGTTAACAGAATTTGAAAAAAGATCAGGTATTCGTACAAATTTTATATGTTCAGGGGAAGAAATAAAACTTCCGGAATCAGTTAAAACAGCATTATTCAGGATATTGCAGGAGTCATTAACCAATGTAGCCAGGCATTCCGGCGCAAAAAATGTAGAAACAGTTTTTTTAAGCGAAGCGGATAGTTGTGTTTTATCAATTACAGATAATGGAAACGGGTTTGATAAACAGAAAGTAGCGGATAAAAAAACATTGGGTATTTTAGGAATGAAGGAGAGAACATCAATGATTGGCGGAACTTATGAGATAGCAAGTACTTCCGGAAAAGGAACTACGGTTACTGTAAAAATCCCATTCATTAAAATTTAAATGAACCATCGAAATGATCCGGATTTTAATAGCAGATGATCATGCCATTGTTAGAAAAGGTCTTAAGCAGATTTTGCTGGAGCATTATACTACTGCAACTATAGGAGAAGCTTTCGATACGGAAACACTTATTAACCAGATACACACCGCTGAATGGGATGTAGTAATCTGTGATATGAGTATGCCGGGACGAAGCGGTCTGGATGCACTGCACCAGATAAAGCAATCGTTTCCCAAATTACCAGTACTCATCATGAGTATGTATCCCGAAGACCAGTATGCCCTGCGGGTATTAAAAGCCGGTGCTTCCGGTTACCTGGGTAAAGAAACAATACATGAGGATATTATAAAAGCTATCGAAACAGTTCGTCTCGGAAGAAAATTTATTACACCGGGTATTGCAGAAAAATTGGCCGATGCCTTTGATTCAGGAGCATCCATAAAGCTTCATGAAAATCTTTCAGACAGGGAGTTTGATGTCTTTAAACTGCTGGCATCGGGAAAATCTGTTACTGAAATCGGCGGGCAATTTTCGCTGAGTGCCACTACTGTCAGTACTTATCGTTCCCGTATTATGGACAAAATGAGTATGCGGTCCAATGCAGACCTTACCCGGTATGCCCTGGAAAACGCCCTGATATAACTTGGTTGTTCAAGGCATTGTAGTAATTATTCTACACACTTCACATTAGAACAACTACAAGTTTTGTTTTTCCACATTTGTAGCTTGCATAATCGTCACCGACTGATTATAGAAACAATACCTTTTTAAAAACCTTTTTTGCGGATTCAGTTCTGTTCCGGTAAAAGCATATGCTAAAAGTTTTAATTGCAGATGACCATGAAATTGTGCGTCGTGGTCTTAAACAAATATTACTGGAAGAGTTCCCGTTTACTCATATTGAAGAAGCAGTCGATACGGAAACACTGGTAGAAAAAGCTATTGCCGGCAAGTGGGATATTATTTTGTCTGACCTCGCTATGCCCGGTGGTGGTGGGCTTGATGCTGTTCGGCAGATACGGCAACAAAGTATAACGGTGCCTATTCTTATTTTGAGTATCTATCCCGAAGACCAATATGCATTGCGGGTTATTAAAGCTGGGGCTACCGGGTATTTAAATAAAGATGCGGCACCTGACGAACTTGTTAATGCAATACAGCGCAGTTTATCGGGTAGAAGGCATATCAGTGAAGCGGTTGCTGAGTGGTTGAGTTTATCACTTCACCAGGCAGATGAGATGCCTTTGCATGAGTTATTAAGCGAAAGGGAGTATAAGGCATTCCGGCTGATAGCAGCAGGAAAATCCAATGCAGTTATTTCAGAAGAGCTTTTAATTGGATCTACCACGGTAAGTACCTACCGGTCACGGATTATTGCCAAGATGAATAAAAAGAATAATGCAGAGTTGATACAGTATGCAATAGAAAATGGCTTGATTTGAATTAAGTAAACCATTAAGCAATTGTAATTTGAAAGCTACATACTATTAATAAAAATGTCTATTTTTTTAACTATGCCAAAAAAGTTTCTTTACTCTGTTAATTAACCCCATGAAAAAGAAAATTATAATACTAATTGTTGATGATAATATGAATTTTGTTGACAGGATGATTAGCCTCTTAGAAGATACGGATAGTATTGGGTACATCAGTGTGGCTTCTAACTTTGATGAAGCCCGCCAGTTACTGGTATCTGAGAACCCGGATGTGGTTTTACTTGATATTAATTTGCCAGGCAAAAGCGGAATTGAACTGCTGAAACTTATCCGGTACAATAATAGCAAGTGTAAAGTAGTAATGATTACAAATCATGCAGACAATTACTATAAGCAGCAGTGCCATGAACTTGGAGCAAACCACTTTTTAGATAAAAGCAACGATTTTTGCCTGGTTCCGGGCATAATTAAACAATTAGCAAATTAAAAGCAGAAAAATAAGAACCGTAATCGAATTAAAGAATTGTGAAGTATGAAAAGTAAATGGTCAGCAATAAAGCAGCTAATAGGTGCTTATGAACACCAGGAAGGTATTTTTCTATCATTAATTAATGAGGAAGGAAAGATTGTATGTGCAAATGCAAACATGAAAAGAACGTTGCACCTGGAAAACCCAAGAAAGGTGCCAACCAATTTTTTCGACCTCCTTCACCCTGTAAATCTAACTGACTTTAAAACAGCCATCCGTACATCGGCAGAAAATAAGAGTCCGTATGCCATGGAGCTGTACTTAAAAAATGGGTATTATCATCCCATGAAATGGGAGATTAATTACCTGCACGGGGATAGTAACAGTACAAATAATTATTTGTGTGTAGGCCATACGATTCTTGATAATGAAAGAATAAAACAATTCAACCAATTAGGAAAGAAGAATTACCAGTTGATAGTAGAAGGCCTCAATGCCGGAGTATTGTTTCAGGACAAGAGAGGAGAGCTTATCGCTGCCAATCAGAAAGCAGCAGAAATATTTAATTCAACGCTGGAGCGGTTATACCAGCTTACAGATATTAACAACCTATGGAACACCGCCTGGGAAATAAAAACAGAGTGTGGGGAAAGGGTAACTTTTGAAAGAACACCTTTTATGAAGGCTTTACAAACCGGGGAACCGCAAACAGAGGTGTTGCAGATCAGGCTCCGGGACGGAGAATACCGGTGGCTTAACTTCAACTCACAGCCGTTATTTGAAGAAAAAACTACAGCACCTTTTGCCGTGGTGTCAAACATTACAGATGTAACAAAGGAGAAAAAACTGTCAGACCAGTTGCAGGAGAGAGAGGCTTTGTTCAATCAATTTTTGAAACAAACACCAAACCTGGCCTGGGTGGTGGATGAGGATTCAAATCTTGTTTTTGCCAGCCAATCGTTTTACAATTATTTCCGGCTGGAGGAGAAAAATTCAGTGAACAAAAAAATTACTGACCTCGTACCAGCAACAATCGCAAATGCACTTTATGGAAAGCACCTTCAGGTTTTGCAAACAGGTAAGCCAGTTGAGTTAATAGAAAAAGTGAAATGGGCAAATGGAACCGACTTTGTTTTTCATATCAATATCTTTCCTATTGAAGGAATAACCAGTAAAAGGATGCTCGGCGGACATTCGGTAAACCTGTCAGACAAATTTGCAGCAGAAAAACAATTGAGAGAAGCAAATGACCGGTTACTTCTGCTAACCAGGGCTACTTCTGATGCAATATGGGAATGGGATATGCAGACCGGCCACATCTTCAGAAATGATGCACTGATGGATATGATAGGTTATAATATGGAAGAATCGAAAGGACTGTCTTGGTGGTTGCGCCGCATACATCCGGAAGACAGAAACCGGTTAAGCGACAAAGTAAAAGACACCACAGAAAAAGGTATGCACTCCTGGGAGGATAATTACAGGTTTAAATGTGCAGATGGAAATTATAAACACATGCATGACAAAGGCTATGTAGTGTATGAAAATGGTCTGCCTGTAAAAATGATTGGCTCATTACAGGATGTTTCCGGCTTGAAAGAACTGGAAAATCAATTGATGGAGGAAAAATTGCAGCGACAAAAAGAAATTTCAGAAACAGTAATAAGGGTGCAGGAAAAAGAACGTACCCGGATAGGTCACGAACTGCATGATAACGTAAACCAGATACTTTCCACGGTCAAGCTCTTTGTAGATATGCTTACACCTGCAGGAAAAGAAGAAAAAGAAATTAAGAAGAAAAGTCTTGATTATATCATGATGGCTATTGATGAAATCAGGATATTATCTAAAGAACTGGTGGTGCCACATCTCAATCAGAAAGGGCTTTTAGCAAGCATTGAGACGTTGATTGAAGACATTCACTTATCTACACGCATAAAGATAAAATTTACTCATGACCATGAGAATGATTTGATGTCGCCGGGCATAAAAGTGACTTTATTCCGGGTTGTACAGGAACAATTGAAAAATATCCTTAAACACAGCAAAGCAAACCATATTGATATCTATATGCAAAGCAAAGACGGAAATGTGGAGCTGGTAATAAAGGATAATGGTATCGGGTTTGATCCAAAGCAAACTCAGCGGGGTATCGGCTTATCCAATATTTATGAAAGAACCCGATTCTACAACGGTAAGGTTGATATTCAAACTGCGCCAGGTAAAGGTTGTGCATTAACGGTAAGTATTCCTTGTACCTGATTATTCAGAAAGCACATACTGGTAAATTAGTCTGTATATAATCCGGCTAAGTAATTCTCCTTAGCCGGATTAATAGAAACACCTATAAGGATAATTTATCTCTCTTTTCAAGGCTTAGAAATCCTATAATTACGTTGTATTGAGGCTAATACTTTCTGATAGCATTGTGTTATCCGTTTGTATAGCATGAATCCAGTCCCTTTAAAAAATCCTGTGATGAATAAACCTGTACCTACTAATTTCAGCATATTTGTAAGGTTGGATGAACAAACGGTCTATGATTATTTTAATCATCATGATCCTGCTCCGCTATATAAACGCCAGCTTGGCTATGAGTTTGAACAGTACATATATAATTCCATTGTAACTTCAAAACGGGACGCTGTTATTAAGTACCAGGTTATCTGCCTGGAGTATTCCGACAAACGGTTTATTGAACCCGTTACGCAGGCTATACGAAGCCACTTCAACCTGAAAAAATTTTTAAAAGAAGAAGAATTTATAAAATTTAAGCGAAGGACGATAAAGCTCCTTTTTGCTACTCTCGCAATCGTTTTGTCTTTTCAGGCTTTGGTGCCGTTTGTTATTGAAGGTATGGATGGCCGGCTCGGAGCATCATTGCATAATGTAGTGGATGTATTTAGCTGGGTTATATTGTGGAAGCCAATTGACAGATTGATATTCTATTGGAACCCTTTTAAAAAAGACATTCACTTGTTAAACAGGCTGACTACTGCAGAAGTTGTTGTTCTCGAAAAAAATAAAATAATTGGAAAGGATAAGCAAAAAGCATCTTAAAATTTTAATGCTATTGTGCATGTTTTCCGGCACAGCATTTACGCAGGCAAAGAGTGGTATAGAAAATTACAACCTCCTTAGCCAGGGTAAAGAATATTTATGGATGCCTGTTGTTCATTATCAATCAAAGAAAGGGGTTTATACAGAGCTGCGGTATAACTATGAAGATGTGCAGACAGTTTCACTTTATGGTGGCAAGGTATTGGATGGAGGAAATGCTTTGAATTATACTCTTACACCGATGGTCGGCATATCTTTTGGCAGGTTTGGTGGGGTATCGCTGGCGACAAATGCAGATGCAGAGTGGAAAAATTTTTACTTCTCATCCCAAACGCAGTACAGTATCGCAACAAAGCCCGGATTAGCTGATTTTTTCTTTAGCTGGTCAGAAATAGGTTACAACCTCACGGAGAATTTTTTTGGAGGAGTGGCCATTCAATACACACTGCAGCAGGAAGAAAAGGTAGCAGAAACAGGATTTGTAGCGGGATTGAGTATTAAGAATGTTTCCATTCCGGTCTATGTGTTTAGTCCTTTTAAAACGGGGAGGTATTTTGTAATAGGGTTAAATTATGAGTTTGATTTCAAAAAGAAACGATAATCAAAACGGATAATATAAGTTTCCACTTAGAAAAAAATAAAAATACCTATAAAATAAAAAATGAAAATTATAAGTATAGCAAACTATTGAGATAAGTTGTGTTTATTTAGCCCTGTATTAATCCAAGCTTCCAAAATCCAGTCTATGAAAAAGCTATTATTTGCTTTACTATTGTTATCTGCTGCCTATACTCACGGGCAGGTGAAAATAGGAGATAATCCATCCACTATTAACAGCAACTCTTTATTAGAACTAGAAAGCACCAGTAAGGGCTTTCTACCACCAAGAGTAGCCTTAAACAGCATCAGTTCAGTTTCACCATTATCAGGCACAGTACCTGCAGGTATGCTGGTTTACAGCACAGGCGGTACATTACCCAATGGTTATTACTACTGGGATGGGGTACAATGGAATTTACTGGCCAAGGGAGATTTAAAAGCAGTAGTTAAAACCGCTAATGCCACTCTGACGAAAGTGGAAACATTTGTATTGGCAAGTAATAATATTACACTGACACTGCCAGTTGTTACTGCTGCGGATAATGGCATGGCCATTACTGTTAAAAACAATGGAACTCATACAGACCAGGTGACTGTGCAGGGTAATGGCGGCGCTACTATAGATGCAGTGCTACTTTCAAAACTTACACGTTGGTGCGGTCAGACTTTTGTTGTGTATAATGGTAACTGGGTAGCCAAAGAGAAAAAAAATGGTGCCAATAACCTGATTGACGTCAATGCAAACAGCAGTTGGACAACTATACGTCAGGCTGTAGAATTCCTTGAACTGCACATGGCAGGTCCCACGGTTATAAGACTTAGTGAGGAAACTTACCAAATTGATGCCACCATTAACATTAATCTGCCCTATGCCCTTACCTTCCAGGGTATTTCCTATGGAACAGCTTCGATAGCTGCTGTTACCGGCCTTGTCAATAAACCAATGTTCCGGTGCGTATCAGATTGCTATTTCAAAATGCTAAGTTTTGATGCAACAACATTAACCAATTACGGCACCCTGGCAGGAGAAGATGCCATAAGGCTTGTTGGCAGCGGTACGTATAATGAAATAAAAGATTGCACTTTTGATAGATTTTATAATACCATTTTAGATTCAACAAATGCTGAACTCTGGGTGTTTGAAACAGATATATCGAATGCGCAGAGAAATGGCATATTGATTCATGGAGCTGTAGCAGGTGTAAAATTGAAAGTAGCCGAAACAGATTTTATTGGGTGCAACTATGGCATAAACCTGAGTAAAGGTTCCGGCGCAACTATCCAATTAGCATCAGGTGGCTATTATAATGTAAATAGCGGTGATACTGCAATATATTACCAGCCCACGAACTTTACATCTTTTGCCAGTATATCTATAACAGGTAACTCGTGGAATAATACCGGAAAGTATATTGAAGGATTTGATTTTACCCGTACCGATGGAAGGGATGCTAACGCAATTCTTGTAAGCAATGCAGGAATCGGGGACAAGAAACCTCATTGTTATTTAAATCTTTTAAATAGTGCCACTACAACAACATTAACAACTGCCAATTCCTGGTACAAAGTAGACTGGGATTATACAAAAATTACTTTTTCTACCTGCAAATGGACTATTACCAATGCCGCTGGTGGTGTAGCAAATGTAAACCGGATTACTTTTCAACAAAATAATAAAAGAGATGGCATAATTGTAATAACCGGAAATTTATCTGTTAACAATTCCAGCCGAACCATTTCATTTGGCCTTGTAAAAAATGGCTCATCCAGTACAAGATATGGCGAAACAACACTAAGGACCCAGACAAGTGGAACCTCTTCACAGTTTTCAACCGTTATCTATTTATCGGATATTTCGGCAACAGATTATTTTGAAGTATTCTGCTCCTCTGCTAATAACAGTGATGTTATAACAATGCTTGATTTGAACTGGCAGGTAATTACTCAATAATTAATTCCTGTTAAATCAATTGACTATGAAAAAAGGGTTTTTGTTTCTGTTATTGATTACCATTAGCAAAATTAATATGGCACAGGATGCTGTACAGAATACGGGTAATCTGCAAATTCACTCTGGAGCAACAATAGCTGGCTTCGGAGCTTTTACCAATACGACTACAGGAGTACTGGTAGATAACGGTAACCTGTATATAAAAGGTAATTTGACCAACAACCAGTTATCTATGTCTGCCGGAAGCGGTACTTTATATCTGAATGGAAGCAGTGCACAAACTGTTGCTGGCTCACAGCCATTTAAAACGAATAACCTGGTAACAGATAATGCCGCCGGGGTTACACTAAATGCCAATTTAAGTGTAGCCGGATCACACACATTTACAAATGGGTTGGTTATCACTTCCGCAACACCAAATTATTTAATATACGAAGCAGGTTCATCACATACCGGTGGCAGCGACAGCCGTCATGTAAACGGGTGGGTAAAAAAATATGGTAATACAGGGTTTACTTTCCCGGTAGGAGATGCCAGCTATCAGCGTACGATAGCTATATCAAACTTATCGGTCAGTTCTGAATTTAATTGCCGCTATTATATTACAACGCAGAATATTTTTAATCTTTCCGCACCCGTAGTGCAGGTAAAAGCTAATGAGTACTGGCAGTTAGATAAAATATCCGGGGGCACTGCCCAGGTAACTTTAAACTGGGATCATTCCAAAGTGCCAATGGATAATGTGTTGCTTAGTGATATTCTGGCATCTCCTTATTCCAGCAGCAGTTGGATAAATGGCGGTGGAGCAACAACAGCAACAGGTACTGTAACCACCACAGGTTCTGTTACCTCCAATGCAATGAGTTCATTTGCTCAAATAACATTGGGGTATGAAACATTCCCGGTTCCATTGAAGCTGATTTCATTTGCAGCGGAAAGAAGGCAAGGAATAAGTACGCTGCATTGGATAACGGAGAATGAACAAAACGTAAGTCATTTTGATGTGCAGCGCAGCTATGATGCTGTCAATTTTTCAACAATAGGAAATGTGACGGCCCACAACAGGAGCCAGCAGGAAAATTATTTCTTTGATGATCGTTCGCCCTTGAAAGGTTTTGTCTGGTATCGCATCCGCAGTGTAGATATAGATGGCAAATTCAGTTATACAAGAATTGCTGTGGTATCGGAAAACGATTTTCAATCCAATTCTTTTGTCGTACTGAACCCGGTGCGAAATGCAATAACGGTGTTTAATAAAACAGGCAGGGATGGCTTATTTGATTATAGTTTATATAATTCCGGTGGCCAACTGATAATAAAAGGTAATGTGGGTATGACAAGTAATGGTGGTGCTGCATTGCCAATACCACCGCAAACAGCAACAGGGATATATATTCTGGAATTGAGGAACGATAAAATACAATTCAGACAAAAGGTACTGGTAGAAAGATAATTGTTTGGAAGCAATAGTATATAGTATGCTGATTTACCGTCCCATCTTGTATGGGACGGTTTTTTATTTTTGACGGTCGGCCAATACCAGCTCTACATCTTTCAACGAATATCCTTTAGCCTGTAACAGAATAAGATAATGGAAGAGAAGGTCGGCGGCTTCTCCCAAAAATTTTTCTTTGCTGTTGTCTTTACTTTCTATCACTAATTCCACAGCCTCTTCACCCACTTTCTGGGCAATTTTATTGATGCCTTTGGCAAATAGGGAAGAAGTGTATGATGAATCCACAGGGTTAGCTTTTCTATTGGCAATTACCTGCTCCAGTTTTTGTATAGAGAATTCCCTGTTATTTTCTTTGAAACAGGTATCAGCACCGGTATGACAAACTGGGCCGGTTGGTTCTGCTTTAATCAGTAAGGTATCATTATCGCAATCTGTTAGTATTTCTTTTACCAATAAAAAATTGCCAGAGGTTTCTCCTTTTGTCCATAATCGTTGTTTGCTGCGACTGTAGAAGGTTACTTTGCTTTCTTGCTTTGTTTTATTAAATGCTTCCCCGTTCATAAAGCCGAGCATCAGTACTTTCTTTGTGTTATAATCCTGTATTATTACAGGAACTAAACCATCTGTGTAT
Source organism: Chitinophagaceae bacterium (assembly GCA_046598205.1). Taxonomy (GTDB): domain Bacteria; phylum Bacteroidota; class Bacteroidia; order Chitinophagales; family Chitinophagaceae; genus JJ008. The sequence goes on along the minus strand of JBKJIX010000097.1, from coordinate 13,728 downwards.
TTAGAAAAATCAGGTGTCATAGTCGTATTGATATTTTGTTAGCTGCTAAATATTTTTTTAAATCTGGTATGGGTATTTCTTTAAAATGAAAAATACTGGCGGCCAGAGCTGCATCGGCATTAGCTATTTGAAACACTTCGGTAAAATGTTGCATTGTTCCTGCACCACCAGAAGCAATTACAGGAATTGAAACAGAGTTAGCTATCTCTTTTGTAATATCAATAGCAAATCCGGCTTTCGTTCCGTCGTTTTCCATAGAGGTTAACAGGATTTCTCCGGCACCTCTATCAGTTATTTCTTTGGCCCATCCGGTTGCAGAAAGGGTAGTGGCATTTCTTCCACCATGCGTCACTACTGTCCATTGTCTGTTAATGATTTTTGCATCAACAGCAACTACTATACACTGACTACCGAAGTTTTTAGCCAGCTCATCAATCAGTACAGGATTTTTTACTGCAGATGTATTAATAGATATTTTATCTGCTCCGTTTTCCAGCAGCAGACTTACATCTTCGATTGAATTAATACCACCGCCAACGGTGAAAGGGATGTTGATATGAGTAGCAATATCTCTTACCAATCTTGCCAGTGTTTTTCTTTTTTCTGTTGTGGCGGTAATGTCAAGAAAAACCAGTTCATCAGCTCCTTCTTCACAATAGCGGACAGCAAGCTCTACCGGATCGCCAGCATCCCTCAATTGGATAAAATTGGTTCCCTTTACAGTTCTGCCATCTTTTATATCCAGGCATGGTATGATTCTTTTGGTCAGCATTTTTAAAGGAACCTTTTTAAATCATTTAACGAAATTCTGTTTTCATAAATGGCTTTTCCAATGATAGCTCCGCTGCAACCAGCCTCTCGTAATTCTTCTATTTCTTTGGTGGTTGTAACTCCTCCACTGGCAATCAGATCAATAGAAGGATGCTCATTCATAATTTTTTTATATAAATCTGTTGCGGGGCCTTGCAGCAAGCCGTCTTTGTTTACATCCGTACAGAAGAATTTCTTTATACCCTTTGTTTTGTATTTTTCAATTAAGTCAAAAACAGTTATAGTTGTTTTCTCTGTCCATCCTTTAATTACGATCATTTCATCTTTTACATCGGCTCCAATGATAAATCTGCCGGCTCCAAATGCCAGCAACCAGCCGGAAAAGGTAAATTCATCTTTTACAGCAATACTTCCGATGGAGGCATAAGTAGCTCCTGAATCAAAAGCGATTTCAACATTCTTTTTGGTGCTGATACCTCCGCTGAAATCAATAACCAGTTTTGTTTTGCCGGCAATTTTCTCAAGTACTTTCCAGTTTTTTACTTCACCAGCTTTTGCTCCGTCGAGGTCAACCAGGTGCAATCTTTTTAACCCGGCATCTTCAAATTGCAAGGCTACTTCCAAAGGGTCTTCATTATAGATTGTCTTTTGGCTGTAATCGCCTTTCGTCAACCGTACACATTTGCCATCTATTATATCTATTGCAGGAATAATTGTCATGTTATATTGCTAAAAAGTTTTTTAAAATTTGCTCGCCAACGGCTGCACTTTTTTCCGGGTGAAATTGAACGCCGTAAAAATTATCTTTTTGTAAAGCTGAACTGTAAGGCTGCACATAATCAGTAGTGGCTATGCTGTAGTTACTTTCTTCAACATAGTAGCCATGGACAAAATAACAATAACTGTTTTCTGCAATTCCGCTGAATAATTTTGATTGAAGATTGTAAATTGTATTCCATCCAATCTGGGGAACCTTTAAATGAATTTCAGCCGGACAAAATTTTCTAACAGTTACATTTTTAAAAATGCCCAGACAATCAGTATTGTTTTCTTCAGAATGCGAACACAGTAATTGCATGCCAAGGCAAATGCCCAATACAGGCTGTTTTAGTGATACAATCAGTTCGTCCAGTTTCCTTTCGCTCAGGTAATTCATTGCAGTACTGGCTTCTCCCACACCCGGAAAAATTACTTTGTCAGCAGTTTTTATTAACTCAGGTTGGTCTGTTACAGTTGCTTGCACACCGATTCTTTCCAATGCAAATAGCACAGATTGTATGTTGCCGGCGTTATATTTTATAATAACAATGTTCATTTTCCTTCCCTTTTATGCATCACACTCAATCCCAGATACTAAAATAAACTGTTGGAGGAGTTGTTTTTTATAGCCCCGGAGGGGCGAAATATTAGTAGAAAAAATACATTAAAGGCAATTCCCAGAGCTCCATCGGAGCGATATGTAAAATATATCGCTCCGATGGAGCTCAATACCCATAATTTTTATTGCTCACTACTGACATTTCGACCCTCTGGGTCTTAAATACAACTCCAATTTAATTAACTCCGCCATGGGTTACAATATTCCTTTGGTACTTGGTAATTGCTGATTGTCAACATCCCTTTTAACCGCTGCTTTTATAGCTTTTGCTAATGCTTTGAAAATAGATTCTATTTTGTGATGCTCATTATCGCCTTCGGCTTTTATATTCAGGTTGCATTTTGCCGCATCCGAAAATGATTTAAAAAAATGATAAAACATTTCTGCCGGTACATCACCTATTTTTTCTCTTTTAAAATCAGCTTGCCATACCAGCCAGGCTCTGCCACCAAAATCAATGGCTACCTGGGCCAGGCAATCATCCATTGGCAAAGTGAAGCCGTAGCGTTCAATTCCTTTTTTACTGCCCAATGCGATGGCAAAAGCTTCACCTAATGCAATGGCAGTATCTTCTATGGTGTGATGTTCATCAATATGCAGGTCGCCGTTTGCTTTAATTGATATATCAATACCGCTGTGGCGACTTAGTTGCTCCAGCATGTGATTAAAGAAATTCAACCCTGTATCTATTACTGCAATACCTTTTCCATCAAGATTCAGCAAAATCTCAATCTTTGTTTCGTTGGTGTTTCGTTCATGTTGAATGATTCGTTGTCCAAGCCGCAGATATTCGTAAATGGATTTCCAACTCGTTGTTTCCAATACAATGGTTTGTTGCAAACTTGCTATCTCGTTATTTATTTCAGCAGCACCAAGACTGGCATCGTTATTCAGCCAGATTGCTTTGCAACCGAGATTCTTTGCCAGTTGAACATCGGTAACTCTGTCGCCAATTACAAAAGAGCCGGCAATATCAAAGGCAGCATTATTGAGGTATTGAGTCAGCATACCTGTACCCGGTTTTCTGGTAAGTACATTATCGGTTGGAAACGTTTTATCAATATGAACGGCAGCAAAATTTATTCCTTCATTCATTAGACTTTTCATTACAAAATTGTGTACAGGCCAAAAGGTATCTTCAGGAAAGGAGGCTGTTCCCATACCATCCTGGTTGGTCACCATTACAAGTTCAACATTTAATTCTGTGGCTATTCGTTTCATCCATGTAAACATATCCGGATAGAACTCTAATTTTTCAAAAGAATCTAACTGGTAAGTGGGCGGTGCTTCTTTGATTAAAGTGCCATCCCTGTCAATGAATAGGATTTTTCTCATGGCATATAAACTTTTAATGCTTCCAATAGTTGTTTATTCTCATCCGGGGTGCCGATAGTTATACGGAGACAATCATCGCAGAGAATTATTTTAGAACGGTCACGGACAATGATGCCTTTATCAGATAAGTATTCATAGATTTTTCTTACTGCTATCATTTTTACCAAAATAAAATTAGCATCAGAAGGATAAACGGTTTGTGTAAATGATAACTTGAGTAACTCATCTTTCAGCCAATCTTTTTGCTCCACTGTTGTCTTCGTCCAGTTGTTTACGCTGGAGATATTTCCCAATGCTTCTATGGCAAGTTGCTGAGTTGCTGTATTGATATTATAGGGATATTTTACTTTGTTCAGATAATTGATAATGGGTTCTCCTGCGAAAGCCATACCCAGCCTCAGGCCTGCTAACCCCCATGCTTTACTCAGTGTTTGAAGAATGACCAGGTTCGGGAATTCTGTTAGCTCCGGAATAAACGTTTTTTGTTTGGAGTAATTGATATACGCTTCATCAATTACCACCAACCCGCTGAAATTATTCAGTAACACTTCAATATCATTTCTGTTGATGCTGTTGCCAGTTGGGTTATTTGGAGAGCAAACAAAAATCAATTTTGTGTTTATATCAATTGACGCCTCAATAGCTTCTAAATTCAATTGAAAATCTACTGTTAATGAAACTTTCTTCGTTTTTATATCATTCATTTCCGCACACACTTCATACATGCCATATGTAGGTGGGAAGATGATAACATTGTCTTTTCCCGGCTCACATAAAATACGGAATAATAAATCAATGGCTTCGTCACTGCCATTGCCCAAAAAGATATTTTGAGATGGTACTCCTTTAATGCTGCTGATTTTTTCTTTTAGTTTCAGTTGCAGGGGATCAGGATAGCGGTTATAGTTTTCTGGCAAGGGTGAGCCGAAAGAATTTTCATTTGCATCAAGAAGGATGTTAGCTGTTCCTGTAAACTCATGCCTTGCGGATGAGTATGCGGTCATATTTTTAATATTCTCCCGTACAAGATTATCTACACTGAATTTCATACTTAATTTTTTAAACGTATTGCAACAGCATTTTTATGAGCATCTAAACCTTCGGCTGCTGCCATTGTCATCACCGTATTGCCAATGTTTTCTAATCCCTGTTTTGTTAATTGTTGGTAAGTAATTTTTTTTACAAAGCTGTCCGATGAAACCCCACTGTACATGGCAGCATATCCGTTTGTTGGCAATGTATGATTAGTACCACTGGCATAATCTCCTACACTTTCTGGAGAGTAATTTCCAATGAACACAGAACCTGCTGAAATGATCTGGTTTGAAATAGTTGCTGCATCGGCGCAAGAAAGTATTAAATGCTCAGGTGCATACAGGTTTGAAAGTGCTACAGCTTCGAAAATAGTTTCAACAATAATCAATTTGCTGTTTTTCAAAGCCTGTTTAGCAATTTCTTTTCTTGGAAGTGCTGCTACCTGCTGTTTAATTGCTGCTGAAACTTTTTCTGCAACGGATTCGTTAGTGGTAATTAAAATAACCTGCGAATCCGGCCCATGCTCTGCCTGCGATAAAAGATCAGCTGCTACAAACTCAGGAATCGAGGTTTCATCAGCAATCACCAATACTTCTGAAGGCCCGGCAGGCATATCGATAGCAACACCCTGTTGTTGTATCATTTGTTTTGCCAATGTTACATATTGATTACCCGGGCCGAATATCTTGAACATTTTTGGAATACTTTCTGTTCCGTAGGCCATAGCAGCAATTGCCTGCACACCACCGGCTTTACAAATTTTTGTTATACCACAGAGTTGTGCTGCATATAAAATTGCAGAGTTGATATTGCCATCCTTTGCAGGGGGTGTACAAAGAACAATTTCTTTGCAACCTGCTAATTGAGCTGGAACGCCAAGCATTAATACTGTAGAAAAAAGCGGAGCAGAACCACCCGGAATATATAAGCCCACTTTTTCAATGGCTACAGATTGCCGCCAGCAAATAACACCCGGCATTGTTTCAATTTTCTTTACTTCTTCTTTTTGTGCAGTATGAAATGTTTCAATGTTCTTTTTTGCTTGTTGGATAGCTTGTTTCAAATCGTCATTTAATAATGAATCGGCTGTCAGTATTTCTTTTTCACTTACTAATAAGTTTTTCAGTTTTACACCATCAAATTCTTTTGTGTATTTACGAATAGCCGCATCGCCTTTTTCTTTTACCTTCTTCAGAATTTTTTTTACAATTTTCTCCAAAGCGAAATTATCTGCAACAGGCCGCTGAATAATTTCTGCCCAAACTTCTTTATCCGGATATCTGTAGAGGTTCATTACAATATCATTTTTTCTATAGGTATAATTAAAATTCCCTGCGCACCATTGGCTTTCAGTTTTTCAATCACATTCCAGAAATCGCTTTCGTTAATTACTGAATGAACAGAACTCCAGCCAGATTCTGCTAACGGAAGAATTGTTGGGCTTCGCATACCCGGTAACAAATTGCAAATCGTTTCCAACTTGTCATTAGGGGCATTCAATAATACATATTTATTATTCCGGGCTTTTTTTACAGAACGGATGCGGAACAACAGGCTCTCCAGTATATTTTTTTTTTCTGTACTGAGATTTTTATTGCTGATAAGAACCGCTTCAGAAGAAAGAAGGGTTTCTATTTCTTTCAGCTCATTAGTGAACAATGTACTGCCCGAACTAACTAAATCACATATCGCATCAGCCAGGCCAATTCTTGGTGCAATTTCAACAGAGCCGCTGATTTCATGAATAGAAGCAGTGATGTTTCTTTCTTTCAGAAAGCCGGATAGAATAGCCGGATAGCTGGTGGCAATCTTTTTGCCGTTCAGATCATTAATAGATTGTAGCAAACCACTTTTGGGTACAGCAATGGATAGCCGGCATTTACCAAAACCTAATTTCTCAATGGTATCAGTTTCCTTGTTTGCTTCCCGCACTACATTTTCACCAACAAAACCAATGTCTGCCACTGCATCCTGCACATATTCCGGAATATCATCATCCCGGAGAAAGAACACTTCTATGGGGAAGTTAGCGGCTTGCACCCTCAATTGATTATTACCATTGCTAACTTCAATACCACATTCTTTCAGTAGCTTCATAGAGCCTTCATAAAGGCGGCCTGATTTCTGAACAGCGATTTTTAATGTTTCCTGCATAATTTAATTTTTTAGCGATCCACCTCCGCCTCGTTTAAAAAGAGGCTACAGTGTTAATTCCTCCTTCGCTAAAGCTATGGAGGGCAAAGAAAAAGGGCTTACTGTTTAGTAAGCCCTGACTATGTTTATACATAATATCTTCACGGCCTACCCTGGCAGAGTAAAAAATGATGATGATTATGTGTATATTTTCTCATTATGAATGTAAAAGTAGGGATTATTTAGTTTTGAAGCAACGATTTTCTTATTAAGTTTTAATTAGTAAAAGAGTTAAGCCACATATAAAACCAAACTAACACTCATGAGTGATGATAAGAAGTTGAGTATGGAGGAATTGGGTTCCCTAACAGGAAAATATGGTACCCGCAGCACTGTTTCCTTTGATCTGCTGCAGCCATGGAAAATCATTTCGCAGAACAATGTTTATATAATATATCTCTCGGTATTGCTTTTTGCTTTTTATGCTTTTGCAAGGCATGGATTTAATGGGATAGCTTTGTCTACTTCATTAATAGTAAGTGTGCCGATTGGTTTCGCCATTGCTTTTTTTGAAACACAATCACAGGAATTTCGCCGCAGACACCGGAGAACAAGATTTTGGTTTTATCTCGTGTACCGGACTTTCAGGGTCGTTTGCTGGTTCATGATATTATTCTTCTTTATTATGGTGATTGTAAACTGGCTCAAGATTAACACCTATGAAACTATTTTTCCGAATAGCCTGCATGATTTTTTTGCTACCAGAAAAGTTTTTGAATTCCTCGGTATAGCACTTATCATTTCACTCGTATCAAATTTTATGGATGAATTACATAGAAAGTTGGGTGGGGATGCTATTTATAATTTGGTGCTGGGCAAGTATCACCAGGTAAAACAAGAGGAACGATTGTTTCTTTTTATTGACCTGAACAATTCCACAGACATTGCCGAAGCAATGGGGGAGATGGAGTTCAGTCATTTTTTGCAGGATTTCTTTTATGATGTAAGCGAACCAATTGCCCGTTATTTTGGCAAGGTGTATCAATATGTAGGTGATGAAGTGGTGGTAACATGGCCGGTAAAAAAAGGTTTTCGGTTTGCTGTTTGCACCCGTTGCTTTTTTGCCATTCAAAAACAAATACGACGATATGAAGATCAGTATATGAAAAGATATGGCAGAGTGCCGGAGTTTAAAGCAGCCCTTCATGGGGGCAATATTGTAGTCTCAGAAGTGGGAAAATATAAATCCGAAATTGCTTATCATGGTGATGTGCTGAACACTACTGCCAGAATGCTAAGCCGGTGCCATGATTTTAGTGCCGAGTTTATCGTATCGGATTACATTTTAGAAAGAGTGGAAATGCCAAAATACCTGCAGGCAGAATCATTAGGCGCATTCCAATTAAAAGGAAAACAGCAGGAGCTGCAATTGCATTCTGTTTATCTGTCTGTAGATAAGGATGCTGTCGCTAAACGGCGCAGAAGACTGTTCAGACGAAAAGCCCAAAAAGTATAACAAACTTATTTACGGGATAGTTGTAAAAATTAACCTCTGAATTTATAATTAGCCTGGGGATTACCAGGACAACCTTGTTTTTGTGAAGCACAAGAGGTGATGGCCACTACTATGGAAAGCAGGACTAAAGCGATATAAATTTTATTTTTCATGTCAGTTAGGATATTTCACAGTTAAACGGTAAAAACGACTAATTATTTTGTGGGAATAAAGATAAGAAAGCTGAGGTATTCAGATAGCAAAATATTTTAAGGCAAATTGCAGGGAATTGGTGCCGCTAAACAGCTGGTTATCTTTGCTTCACAAAATTTTGGTGGCCTCAAATTTGATTTTGATAAGTATAACAAACAGTTACCTTTACCTCTTTATTAATAAGAAACAACGAGAAATTACTAACCCGATGTTGCAACTGAAGAAACCCCTAGCCTTTATTGACCTGGAAACAACTGGGGTCAATTTAGGAACCGATCGTATTGTTGAGATTGCTATTGTCAAAATTCTTACAGACGGAACCCGCAGTGTTAAAAGAAAACTTATTAATCCGGGTATGTCCATACCAAAAGGCTCGAGTGATATACATGGCATTACCGATGAAATGGTGAAAGATGCCCCTCTTTTTAAACAGGTGGCACAAGAACTTAAGCAAATGCTGGATGGTTGTGATTTCGCCGGCTATAATTCCAACCGATTTGATGTCCCGTTGCTGATGGAAGAATTTCTGCGGGCCGATGTGGATTTTGATATGAAGAACAGGAAACTGCTGGATGTGCAGAATATTTTTCATAAGATGGAACCAAGGACTCTAGGTGCCGCTTATAAATTTTACTGTGGGAAAATACTGGATGGTGCACATGGAGCTGAAGTAGATGCCGCCGCCACTCATGAAATACTGGAAGCTCAAATAGAAAAATATACCGAACTCGGGAATAATATTGACTCCATTTTAAAAGTAATAGGCGAAGACCAGATTGTAGATTTTGCCCGTCGCTTTGTAATGGAAAACGGAACAGAGGTTTTCAATTTCGGAAAATTCAAAGGCCGTCCTGTTTCAGATGTATTGAAAGCAGAACCACAATATTACGATTGGATGATGAAAGGCGATTTCCCCCAGCACACCAAGCAAAAACTCACCGAAATCTATACCCGGACGATGTTGAAAAAGAGTTAATCCCTGCTATTTGCCTGTGAACAATTTTTAACACCGCTTCTTTGCCGATTGTTGTAAATTCGATACTTGCTTATCAGTTAAACTAACGTGGAGAAATTAGTTGTCATACCAACCTATAATGAAAAGGAGAATATCAGTAATATTCTTCATGCCATCTTCAATATGAATGAGGGCTTTCATGTACTGGTAATTGATGATGGATCACCCGATGGTACTGCACAGATTGTAAAAGATCTTCAATCAGAATTTCACGGGCAGCTTTTTATTGAAGAAAGAACCGGAAAACTTGGATTAGGCACTGCCTATATTCATGGCTTTAAATGGGCTATTGATAAAGGCTACCAGTTTATTTTTGAAATGGATGCTGATTTTTCACATAATCCTCTGGACCTGTCAAGACTATATAATGCCTGCAAAAATGAAGGGGCTGACCTTGCTGTTGGTTCCCGGTATATAAAAGGTGGGGGGGTGGTAAACTGGCCGAAGAACCGGATTGCATTATCTAAAGGAGCTTCATTATACACAAGGATGATAACCTGGATACCAATAAAAGATCCTACTGCCGGGTTTATGTGTTATAAGAAAGAAGTATTGGAAACCATTAACCTTGATGAAATCCGGTTTGTGGGATATGCTTTCCAGATTGAAATGAAATTTGCTGCCTGGAAACTCGGATTCAAAATAAAAGAAGTGCCTATTACTTTTCAGGACAGGACTTTTGGTGTTTCTAAAATGAATAAAGGAATAGTAAAAGAAGGAATATTAGGAGTACTCAAACTCCGCTGGCATAGCCTGTTTACAAACTACAGGAAACGGGTAAAAAAAACTGAAGAGGTGAATGGCTCAGTTAAAACAATACCGCAAAACGAAGTATTGATAGAGAGCCTGCCTGCCGGACAGGCAGGTAAATAACCTACTTAGTTTCTCCTCTTTTCTTTAGTTTGCAGCCTTATGAAAAAGGCCTTTCTTCAACTGCATATCGCTGTTTTCCTTGCCGGGTTCACTGGCATATTAGGCAGGCTTATCACTTTAAATGAAGGAATGATTGTATGGTACAGGCTTTTACTTACGGCTGCTACTATGTGGATTTTGTTTGGCCTGATGAAGAAGTTACAGAAAATTCCAGTAGCCGATATTTTACAAATTGCCGGGGTAGGATTTATTGCCGCCATGCACTGGATCACATTTTATGGATCAATTAAGTATTCGAATGTTTCAGTGGCATTGGTTTGTTTTTCAGCTATCGGTTTTTTTACAGCTCTGTTCGAGCCACTTATTTTAAAGAAGAAAATGAACTGGACAGAATTATTGCTGGGCCTGGTAACACTTGCTGGTATTTATATCATCTTCCATTTTGACACACAATACAAAACAGGAATTATCATTGGTATCATTTCCGCCATACTAGCTGCTTTGTTTCCCATATTTAACCGGGAGTTTTTGAAAAGGATAAATGTGGAAACAATGCTTACCTGGCAACAAACCGGCGGATTTCTTACCCTATCAATCCTGTTGCCTTTTTATCTGCAAAAATTTCCAACAGATAGTTTTATTCCCAGTCTGGAAAATTTTGGATGGTTGTTAATCCTGTCATGGCTCTGTTCTGTCATTGCTTTTCAGTTTTCCGCCAATGCGTTAAAAAAACTATCAGCTTTTACGGTTAATCTCACTTTTAACCTCGAGCCTGTCTACGGTATCATCCTTGCCTTTATGGTGTATAAAGAAAATCAGTTTTTAAGCAGATGGTTTTTCGTTGGTTTCGGTATTATTGCCATGGCTTTAATCATTCATATTATCTTGCTAAGAAAAGAAGAAAAAAAACTTGCTCATGCAGCCGACTGAATACTACGAGAAAATAATACAATATTATAAGGATTCCTGGGATATGAATAACAGCCTGGCCATTCATTACGGCTATTGGGACAAGGCTGTAGATCATTTCCAGAATCTTTAATACGTATGAACGAAGTGATGATGATAGCCGCAGGTATAAAACCAGATGATACAGTACTGGATGCTGGTTGCGGTGTAGGTGGCAGCAGTATTTTTTTGGCTTCAACACTCGGTTGCAGAGTAACGGGTATTACACTGAGCGAAAGGCAAGTGAACCTGGCCATCGAAAATGCAAAGAAGACTGAAAATATTGATGGTCTTGTAGATTTTAAAGTAATGAATTATTACGCCACCGATTTTCCAGATGCCAGTTTTGATGTAATATGGGGTTGCGAAAGTATTTGTTATGCAGATAGCAAAGAACAGTTTATAAAAGAAGCATACCGGTTACTAAAACCAGGGGGACGATTGGTAGTGGCTGATGGATTTGTCTCAGTTTTTGAAAATAATGATAACCCGATCATCCGTCAATGGATAGCAAGTAAATTATTTAGAAACGCCACAGCGATTTGAATCCTTTATGCAGCAAACAGGATTTCAGAATGTTAATTATCGAAATATTTCCAAAGAAGCGTCTCACTCTTCCGGGCGGCTTTATAAATTTTATTTCCTTGCGAAATTGTATTTGGCTTGTAAGAAGATCAATTTTTCTAAACCAGCAACGGAAATGCAGAAGAAGAATATTTATGCCTGTAAATTTCAATACAAAGGGATGAAAAAAGAGCTTTGGCAGTATGGCTTAATCACCGGCAAAAAGCCCTGATTTTTTTTGATATTTCCCTTTACCTTTAGCCATACAAACTAACTGTTATGAAGGGCATTCTTCTTTCCTTGCTGCTATTATTTTCTGTCTCCTTTTCTTTTGCACAAAAAAAGCCACTCGACCACTCTGTTTATGATAGCTGGCAGCATATCGGTGAACGGATGATTAGCAACGATGGCAAATGGGTGGTGTACACTATTGACCCGCAGGAAGGTGATAATGAACTGGTGATACAAAGTTCCGATGCCAAATACAAAAAATTGGTGCCAAGGGGATATACGGCTGTTATTACAGAAGACAGCCGATATGTAGTGTTTAAAATTAAGCCGTTTTATAAAGACACAAAAGAAGCAAAGATCAAAAAGAAAAAAGTGGATGATATGCCGAAAGATTCCATTGCTATTATAGAATTGGGTAAGGAAGAATCCGATAGCTATCGGATCTGGAAGGCAGCAAAAGCAAAAACATATAAAACACCACAGAAATCTTATGGATGGTTGGCATACCAGGTAGAAAAATCAGTTGAACCCCCTGCAAAACAATCCTTCGACAAGCTCAGGACCGTTGAACCAGGCGGAAATAAAAAAGTAGCAGACAGTCTTAATCACATTATAGATTCTTTAGAGAAGATCATCCAATCAATTCCGCAAAGAAATAAAAAGAGCAGAAATGATGAAGCGGATACTCCTGACTTCGAACTAATAACTCCGAACTTCCTTATGGATGCTGATGGCGATGAACCAGCCGGACCTACTGCCGATGCAGGAAGTGATTTAATACTTCGTAAATTAGAAACCGGAGCAGAAAAAATATTTGCTAATGTATTGGAATATTATTTCAGCAAAACAGGAGACAAATTGCTGATAGAACAAGCAAAAAACTCAAAAGATTCTCTAAGCAAAGCAACTGTGCTGTATTACGATTTAAAAGAAGGGAAATCAATTGTATTAAGCAATGGGGGCAATGAGTTCAAGAACTTTGCTATGACAGATGATGGCTCTCAAGTAGCTTACCTGGGAGAAAGAGATGCAATCCCGATAGCTATCGGGACAAAGGAGCTACAGAAGTTTTATCGCATATGGTATTACAAACCAGGAATGGACAGTGCTACTTTACTGGCCGATAAAAACACAGTGGATATGAAACTTGGCATGGGCATCAGTGAATTCGGCAACCTGAATTTTAGCAAGACCGGCAACCGTTTATTTTTTGGAGCGGCACCAATACCAACGCCGAAGGATACCAGCATTATTGAAATGGATAAAGCAAAACTGGACATCTGGCATTATAATGACGACTACCTGCAAACAGTGCAGTTGATTCCTACCCGTTTAAGAGCTGCACAGCAGGAGAATTATCTTGCTGTATATGACTTTGAAAGAAAAACCATTTTACGGCTTGGCAGTAAGGAAATACCGCAGGTGATACAAACTAACGAAGGCGATGGGGACACATTTGTTGGCGTAACTGATTTTGGTAAACGCATAGAAAGTCAATGGCAGGGTAATACAATGAAGGACATTTATGCTATTAACGTAAACACTGGAGAAAAAGAACTTGTAAAGAAAAACCTGTTTGGACAGGTTTATCCGTCTTCTACTGGCAAATACATTTTGTGGTACGACAGGAAAGCCCGGCATTATTTTGCCTGGGATGGTAGTGCTGCAAAAAATATTACTTCAACAATAAAAGTACCTTTATGGAATGAGGAAATTGAATTGCCTGATGAGCCGGGG
>JBKJIX010000221.1:0-10847 GCA_046598205.1 Chitinophagaceae bacterium | reverse complement strand
TTTTCAACTTAAGATAATCAGCAGCAGGATTATCCGGTTCATATCCTTTGGGTACACGGCGGAGTAAAAATTCAGCACTTCTATCAAGATCACCGTAAACTGATTTGAATTTCTTAGCACCAATTATTTTTTTGAAATCGCTAAAATTGTAATCGATCTCCTGTCGTACTTTTTTCAATTCATTGGGTTCCGGCATCCAGATGCCACCACCTGCAAAGTTTCTTTCAGGCTGTAGCTGAAAATAATATCCGGCTGTGTTTTCTCCTTTTCTTCCGCCTTTATTAATACTGCCGCCAAAGTTTGTTTTGTAAGGTGATTTATCTTTTGAAAAACGAACATCCCTGTTAATTCGAAACAGGCAATCTTTTGCTACCAGATTTTTTATCGAATCATCTTTTTTGCTATGCTTATCAATAACGGTCTGAATGAAATTGGCAAAATCTGCTTTGGCATCCTCATACACTTTCCTGTTTTTTTCAAACCAGGGCTTGTTATTATTCTTCTTTAAATCTTTCAGGAATTTAATAGTAGAAGGGCTTAGCATTTTTTATTTTTTGCTAAGATAATGCAGACAGGCAATACGGGGTTCAACTATGAACTACAAACCATAAACTCTTTATATCCTTCCCCAATTCTCTCCACTCTTTATCCGGTACATGGTCATCTCACTAACGCCGTAGTTTTTGGCTAATTGTTTAATAGTGATGTTCCGGTTTTTATTATTGAGGATGATTTTAATTTTCTTGACCTGCGTGGCAGTGAGTTTTAATCCTTCTGTTTTGTTTGCCTGCTTTTCTTTATAAGCAATCTTTGCAGGGCTGCCTTGCTGGTGGTCAATCATTTGTTCCAATGTAGTCCATCGAAGGTTTTTAATATTATTATCCAGCTTATTATGGTTGCGGTGAATTACATACTTGTGTTTAGGCGAGGGTTTTTTAAAAAATAATTGGGCCATCTCCCGGTGAATGTACAAAGTGCCTTTATTATCAGGACGGTGCAGGTTCAATGTTCGGTAGCCGGTAGTTAAAGAACCACTCAGTAGCTTGCCATCTTTCAGCACATCAAGTTTATAACTGGCTATGCGTCCTGAAGAGGACACCGCATAACGGTTGCGAAGTTGCCTCCATCCGGAAAATGTCAATGATTTCCAGGTTTCGCCGGTTAATTTTTTTATCATAAAAAATTATTTATAGCAGGGATGGGATGGCCGCCTTAATAACGATGTACGGGAGGTTATGAAAGAGGTTATGCTATTTACTAAGGTAAATAATTTACAGGCATGGACAATATTATTTTTTACCGGTGATTTGCAGGAATTCAGCTTCTGAAATGATTTTCACCGTGTTGATCTTCTTGGCTTTTTCCAGTTTACTGCCTGCATCCTCGCCTACAACAAGGTAATTAAGCTTTGCACTAACGCCGGTAAGTATCTGCCCGCCGTTCTCTTCGGCTATCGCTTCAGCTTCACTTCTTTTTAAAGTAGGAAGGGTACCGGTAAATAAAAAAGTCTGGCCTTTCAGATTGCCACCCGTGGATAGCTCTTTTTTTTGGTTTTTTAATTGCAGCCCCAGCTTTTCCAACTGCTCCAGCATGTCAATATTGCTCTTGTTGCTGAAAAAATGATGGATACTGCCAGCTACTTTTGGGCCTATATCTTCCAGGTTTTGTAATTCCTCTAAGGAGAATTTTTTTAAGTCCAATAAATGATTAACGGCTTGTGCTAATGTCTTGGCAGTCGTTTCACCAACAAAACGAATTCCCAACGCATAGATCAACCGGTGAAGGGGTTGTTGCATCGAGTTTTCAATCGCCGTTTTCAGGTTTTGAATTGATTTTTCTTTGAAACCTTCCTGTTTGGCAATTTCCTCAAAGTCTAACAGGTAAACACCGGGAATATCTTTTAATAAGTTCAGTTCATAAAATTTGCGGACGTTAGCATCACCAAAGCCACGGATGTCCATTGCATCTTTACTTACAAAATGGATGATACGTTCCACCACCTGTGCGGGGCATTCAATATTTATACACCGCCACACGGCTTCTTCTTCCTCTTTAAATAATTTGCTGTCGCAAACGGGACAGGTTTTTGGGAAAACGATTTTCTTTTCTTTACCTGTTCTTGCATCGGTCAGAGATTTTACAATTTGCGGTATCACATCACCGGCTCTTTCAATCAACACGGCATCACCAATGCGTAAATCTTTTTCCCTGATGTATTCTTCATTGTGAACTGAAATGCTACTCACTGTTACGCCGCCTACTGCAACTGGTTCTAATTTAGCAACAGGAGTTACTGCACCGGTTCTTCCTACCTGGAATTCTACATTTAATAGTTTGGTAGTTCCCTGTCTTGCCTTAAATTTATAAGCAATAGCCCAGCGGGGATGGTGGGATGTCATTCCCATTTTATCCTGCAGGGCAAGATTATTTACTTTTATTACCATGCCATCAATTTCGTACGGCAGATTATCTCTTACAGCCTCAAAATCGCTGCAATACTTTATTACTCCTTCAATTCCGGTAAAAACTTTTCTCTCTTTTTCCGGGCTTCTAAAACCTAAATCCCATAATAATTTTAATGAGCCTGAGTGAGTTGTTAACTCAACAGGAGTTTTTTTCCCTTTTGCCAATGAATAATAACTGACATGATAGACAAATGCTTCTAAGTTTCTTTTAGCCGCTTCCTTCGGGTCTTTAATCCGAAGTGTTCCGGCAGCAGCATTTCTGGGATTAGCTAACGGAGCCAGGTCCTGCTCAATTAATTGCTCATTGTATTTGGCAAAATTGCTTTTATTGATTAGCACCTCACCCCTTATTTCTACTTGTTGTAATCCATAGTCAGCAAATTTTGCTGATAGCGGAACAGACCGGATTTGTTTGATGTTCATTGTTACTTCATCACCTTCCACACCATCACCTCTTGTAGCACCTCGAACCAATAAATCATTCTCGTAAACAACCGATATGCTGCCTCCATCAAACTTAGGTTCTACACAATATTCTATTTTATCTAAACCTGTTAACTCCCTTGCCTTTCTGTCAAAATCAATAAGGTCATCACTGTTGTAAGAGTTGTCTAATGACAGCATTGGTACAAGGTGCTGAACGGTTGGAAAGTCTTTCGTCAACCCTTTTGCTACCCGTTGAGTTGGAGAGTCGGCGGTTTTTAATAAAGGGGTTTCTTCCTCTATTTTTTCTAAAGCTTTGAAAAGCTGGTCGTATTCATAGTCGGCTATCAGCGGGTCGTTTAATATATAATAACGATATTCATGAAAACGGAGCACATCCCTTAACTGTGTTACATCTTTTTTTGAAATCGATGATTGTTTTTTAACCAGTTCAGTAGTAAGTTTTTGCAGCTCTCTTATCGTTTCCTTTGAATACATTTTTTGAAATAGTTAGTAAGTAAAGTTAATGGCTCTGGGTAAAATATGAAGCAGGTGAAATCTTAATTAAAAAATTAATGTGTCGTAAGTACATATTTGTTATCTTCGAAATCCGATTTGCTTAAACAGGATGCCTGGCATCTGTTTTTATAAACGATTTTGACGTTGTAAAAGCTTGCTATGAAGAGAATTACTACACTGATACTTGCTGCGGTAAGTGTTTCGTTTACCGTACATGCACAATTACTTACCTGGACACCCGATTTCGCTAAAGACAATGATAATATTGTAATAACAGTGGATGCTACTAAAGGCAACCAGGGTTTAAATAATTATGCCAGCACCAGCGATGTATATGTGCATACAGGTGTAATAACCAGTGCCAGCAGCAATGCTACAGATTGGCGGTATTCAAAGTTTACCTGGGCCACTACAACAACTCCTGCACAGGCCACTTATGTTGGAGGTAATAAATGGCAATACACCATTACTAATATCAGGACTTTCTATGGTGTGCCTGCCGGAGAAACGATACAAAAAATTGCCATCTTGTTTCGCAATGGAGCAGGTACTACTGTACAGCGCAATGCTGATGCCAGCGATATGTATATACCTGTTTACGACAATACGATTGCTACTAGATTCACCGTCCCTTTCTTTCAACCAACCTATACTTCTATACCCGAACCGATTTCAAAACAGGTAGGGGATAATATTCCTCTTACTGCGGTGGCCAGCAAACCTTCTACAATGAAATTATTTCTGAATGGAACAGAAATACAATCAGCAACTGCTGCAACAACTATTTCTGCAAACCCAACATTGACCACTGCCGGTAGCCAAACCATCAGGGTGGATGCAATAGACGGGGCGACAACCAAATCTCAGTCTTTTTCATTTTTTGTAGCCACTGCACCAATAGTAGCCGCATTGCCGGCCGGGGTAAGGGATGGCATCAACTATTTACCCGGAAATACTTCTGTTACACTGGTATTAAATGCACCGGGAAAAACAAGGGTTTCTGTTATCGGCGAGTTTGCAGGAAGTAACTGGGCAGAGCAGACCTCTTATGTAATGAATAAAACACCAGATGGTAATTACTGGTGGCTGCAGATTAATGGATTAACTCCCGGAACAGAGTATGCTTTTCAATACCTGGTGGATGGCTCATTAAAAGTTGGAGAACCTTATGCCGAAAAAATTCTGGACCCTTCCAATGATGGTTTTATTACAGCAACTACTTATCCTTCACTAAAGCCGTATCCAACAGGGTTAACATCAGGTATAGTAAGTGTTTTACAAACCAATGCACCGGCATATACATGGACCGTCAATAATTTTTCAAGACCCGATAAAAGAAACCTGGTGATATATGAAATGCTGCTCAGGGATTTTATTGCAGCACACGACTGGAAAACTTTAAAAGATACATTGAGCTACTTTAAGACATTGGGAATAAATGCCATTCAACTAATGCCCTTCAATGAATTTGAAGGAAATGAAAGTTGGGGATATAATCCTGATTATTTTTTGTCGCCGGATAAATATTATGGTCCTAAGAATACTTTGAAAGAATTTATTGATGCCTGTCATGTTCAGGGAATTGCAATTATTATGGACATAGCATTAAATCATACTACAGGGCTTAATCCATTAGCCGCTTTATACTGGAACAATGCTACAAACCAGCCTGCCGCTAACAATCCCTGGTTGAATGTAACAGCCACCCATCCATACAATGTATTCAACGATTTTAATCATGAGAGCCTACGAACAAGATATTTTACAAGCAGGGTGGCGGAGCACTGGCTTACCGAATATAAACTGGATGGATTTCGCTGGGATTTATCCAAAGGCTTTACACAAAATACCCAATGCGGAGGAAGCACATCTAATGAAGCCTGCATCAGCGATTATCATGCAGACAGGGTGGCTATATGGAAAAGATATTATGATACCATGCAGTTAAAATCTCCGGGAACGTATTGTATCCTTGAGCATTTTGCTACTAACACGGAGGAAATTGAGTTGTCCGATTATGGGATGATGCTTTGGGGTAATGCTAATTATAATTTTTCTGAAGCTTCTATGGGTTGGGTTCCAACATCCAACTTCGAATCTTTTTTACATACGACAAGAGGTTGGAACAAACCTCACCTGGTAAGTTATATGGAAAGCCATGATGAAGAAAGGATGATGTACAGGAATCTTCAGTTTGGGAATACATCCAACAGCTCACACAATGTGAGAGACTTGAATACGGCATTAAGAAGAGTTGAACTTTGTGCCGGTTTCTTTCTTACAGCACCCGGGCCTAAAATGATATGGCAGTTTGGTGAACTGGGATACGATTTCTCTATTAACCGCTGTACTAACGGAAGTATCAGCAATGATTGCCGGCTTAGTAATAAACCTATCCGTTGGGATTATAAGGATGTAATACAACGTAAAAGACTGTATGATGTTTTCAGCAGCCTGAATAAGCTTCGTTTTCATCCCTGGTATAAAGATGTATTTATTGCAAACAATATAAACCTTACGAAAAATTTATCCGGTGCATTTAAATCAATGACCATTCGCAGCGCCACCGATTCATCTATGCTATGTGTGGTAGGAAATTTCGATGTAAATGCACAAACAGGTTCTTTCAGTTTTCCGGTTGCAGGTACCTGGTATGACTATTTGAATGCCGGTACTTTCACTGCTACAGGCGGCGCACAAAATATGACACTGCAACCCGGAGAGCTTCATGTTTACGTAAACAGGAACCTGATTAATGCAGTAACAACACCTGTTACTAATAGTAACACTCCTGGCAATCAATTACTGGCAGCAGTTTATCCTAATCCGTTGCAAACAAATTCTATTCTTACCATTGATGTACCACAGACTGGAAAACTACAGGTGGATATGTTGAATAACCTTGGGCAAAAAGTAGCCACTATATTTTCAGGAAATCTCCCTCGTGGAAAACACAGGATGCCGCTTTCTGATAAAATCAATAATTTGCCCGCCGGGACTTATTTAATCAATATACAGTCTGCAAACAAAGCAACACCAGTAAAATTGGTGATTCAATAATTTTAAAAGTCACTTGCGATGACAGAAAAAGAATTGCGGTTGAAAACCGCCGAGATAGAAAAAATAAGTCACCTCGATTATTTTAATATAGCCATATCAGTTGACTGTGTAATTTTCGGGTACAATGAAAAAGAATTAAAAGTTCTACTGATAAAATCGGACTTGGAAGAATTTGCCGGTCTTCATTCATTGCTTGGCGATTTAATAAGACCCGATGAGGATTTGGAAACAGCTTCCTACCGGATACTAAAAGAACGAACAGAGTTGGATGATGTGTATCTGGAGCAGGTACAGACTTTTGGCAGTATTGAACGTCACCCCTCAGGCCGTGTAATTACTATTGCTTATTACTCACTTATTGATATCAAACACCATAAGTTGCAACTCAGTCATAACGAGCTGGACTGGTACCCGGTAAATGAAATTAGAAGGCTGGCTTTTGATCATAAATTGATTTTAGATTCCTGTCTGGCCCGTCTGCAGGAGAAAGTAATGGAACACCCCGTTATTTTTAATTTACTACCTGAAAAATTTTCGCTTCGTGAATTACAGGAACTGTACGAGGCCATTCTCGGTACAGAACTTGACCGCCGTAATTTCAGAAAGAAAATATCTATTAAAGACTGGCTGGTGGATATAGATGAGATGGAAAACGATGTGCCACATCGCCCAGGCAGGCTCTACAAGCTTAAAGGGCAATACAAAAAAAAGAATTTGTCGGCAGTAAATCTACATGGATGACCCCTCTACCAGCATAGAGGGTTGAATGAGCACCTGTGAAACTGTTTGGCCGCTCAAATGATCTGACATCCTCTTTATTGCCAATTTCCCCAATTTATAACCACTTGTTTCTACATAAGAAATGGAAGGATTGAATAATCCGGGGATAAAACCATTGCTTATTCCAAGAACGGAAACATCCTGTGGGATTTTTAACCCCAGTTCATAAATAGCCTGCATAACGCCAATCAATATTTCATCACTCATACAAAAAATGTGGTCGGCTTTTTTTGAAGCAAAGAATTCTTTTACTATTTGCCTGGCCTGTAGCGACGAGTCGGCATGTTTTATAATGGGGTTTACTTTCGGGGCTTCTTTCTCAAAAGTTTTAAGAAAAGCAGCCATTCTTTTCCTGGTGATAGATAATTCATCATTCCCAAAGATGGCGAGTATTTTTTTCTTATTAAACTTTATGATTGTTGTGGCAGCAATGGTAGCAGCTTCTTCATCTGCCGGGCACACTTTGTTGCAGGAATCTATATCCGGTACGTTATCAAAAAATACCAATGGCACTCCTGCTTCAATGTATCTCTGGTATATTTCAGCATGGGCAGCATGAGTAGATACGCAGATAAAAATACCGGCAACCCGTGTCTGTTTACAAAGTTTAAAATTTTCAATTTCAATGATGGAGTCGTTGCCAGATTGAAGGATCATCAGCGAATAACCCAATTTTCGGGCATCTTCTTCCACTGCAGAAATAAACGACTCATAAAATAAATTTGAGATAACAGGTACTATTAATCCAAAAATCCTGCTCACATTGGTTCGCAGGTTAACGGCATAAGTATTCGGCTCATACTCCATCAGGGCGGCCAGCTCCTTTACCTTCCGTTTGGTATTTTCAGAAATGTCCGGGTGATTCTTCAAAGCCCTGGAAATAGTGGATATACTAAGATTTAGCTGGGTTGATATTTTTTTTAAAGTGACGTTTTGTGACATCGGCAGACAATTATTTAAAAATACACTCATTATTTTTTCCACCGAAAACATTTCCGCAAATGTTTGCGGAAACATTAAAATCTATAAATCATTAAAAAAGTGTTTTTAAAACACATTCTTTAGTCTATATTTATACTGCATAACGGAAATTTAACATTGTTTTTTGAGCATGGCTTTGGAGGTGGTATTGTGATTAGCAGGAATTAATAAGGTCAAGTAATCAATTAAGCAGGCAAAACAGTTTCCAGTTGCCATAACCTTATCCCACCTTAAATTTTTTCTAATAGTATATTAATTTATATATTGATAATAGAAGAATTATAACTTTTAAAACCGATTGCTTATGCTTAATAGTCTTTTAAAGAAGGTTTGCCTTCTTTCCATTTCCCTGTTATCGTTTGTACTTTCCTTTGCTCAGGACAAAGTTGTTACAGGAAAAGTAACTGATTCAAAAGACGGATCACCCGTAGTTGGTGCATCTGTTCAGCCTAAAGGCTCTCGAACAGGAACCTCTACTAAAGCAGATGGTACATTTAGTATTAATGTAGGCTCAAATGTTACCACACTTGTTATCACTTCAATTGGCTATGATGCACAGGAGGTTTCTATAGCAGGCAAGTCCTCTGTAGATATTTCTTTTGTACCCACATTCGGTTCTAATTTGAATGAAGTGGTTGTAACAGGATATGGAACCTCCAGAAAAAGAGATTTGACGGGTTCAATTACTTCAGTAAAGGCAAAAGATTTTAACAAAGGTGTCAATACCTCTCCCGATCAGTTGATTCAGGGTAAAGTTGCTGGCTTACAGATAACAAGCAACAATGGCCAGCCAGGGGCTGGTTCCTCTATCCGTATACGGGGCACAAGTTCTGTTCGTTCCGGAAACAACCCCTTGATAGTTGTTGACGGAGTTCCGCTGGAAGGAGGATCAGGTCGTCCGGGTCTTGGATCTCCTGGTATTGGAGCCGCTCCGGGTTCAAATCCGCTAAATTTTATCAACCCCAATGACATTGAAAGCATTGATGTATTGAAAGATGCATCTGCTGCAGCTATCTATGGTTCAAGGGGCGCAAATGGTGTAATTCTTATTACCACTAAAAAAGGTAAAGCAGGTGCTACAACCATAGAAGTGGGATATTCTGCTGGCATCTCACAAATTGCAAACAAAATTCCAATACTTGATGGACCCCAATATGTGGATGCATTAAAAAAATATAATCTTCCCTCTACGGTTTCTACCACAGCGTTACCCACAGGAAACTATGGAGCTAATGTAGATGCATTGGATGACATTCTCCGTTCTGGTGCAACTCAAAATATGAACGTTGCATTAAGTGGGGGAAACGAAAATGCCCGTCAGAGAGTATCCATAAGCTTCCTGAATGAGAAGGGTATCGTTAAAGAGTCTCAGTTGAAAAAATATACACTTGGTTATACCGGAAACTTCAAATTTCTTGACAGTAAAAAATTGGGAATAGATGTTAATATTAACACTGCCCAGTTAACAGAAGAAATAGTTCCTATCACCAATAACGCCGGTTTCCAGGGAAGTTTAATTGGCCAGGCTTTACAATGGAATCCAACTCATCCTTTTAAAAAGGCCGACGGTACTTTCTGGATTGAGCCACAGTTTGGTGCTTCATCAATAAATCCGCTCTGGATGCTCGAAATGTATGATGATAATGTAAATATTTCTCAAATCTGGGGTTACCTGGCTCCATATTATAAAATTACAAAGGATTTGGAATACAAATTCCAGTATGGCCGCAACCAAAGTGAAGGCAGACGTACTGCAATGATTGGCCGCCAGCTTCTTAACATTAACGATATTAAAGACAGAGGTTGGGCAAGTTCTTCAGAATCAAAATTACTGGTAGAACAATTTACCCATACGTTAAGCTATAACAAGCAAATCAATTCAAATTTTAATCTGAATGCTGTTGTTGGCTATGAATACCTGAACTTTGAAAATTCTAACTCAGGTCTTACAGGGCAGGATTTTGCTGATATAGGGATTCCTTATTATAACATGTTTGGATATACCACAAATTCAAGCCGCAATATCTGGCATTATGAATCACCCACTAATGAACTGCAATCAATGTTCGCCAGAGCTAATGTGAATATTAAAGATAAGTATTTGTTAACCGCCACTGTAAGAAGAGACGGTTCAACCAAATTTGGTGAAAACAACAAATATGCAATTTTCCCTTCTTTCTCAGCTGCATGGAATGTAAGTAATGAAAGCTTTATGCAAGATGTGAGTGCAGTGAAAAATTTGAAAATAAGATTCGGCTATGGTAAAACCGGTAACCAGGAATTCCCTTCAGGTGCTTCACAAACAAGATTTGGTGTTTCAGGCCCTGGTTCGATTAGCCAGCAGAATGTGGGTAATCCTGATCTGAAATGGGAAACCTCAACCACACTCAACGGAGGAATTGACCTTACGTTATGGAAAGGCAGAATTAATGTAACTGCAGATTATTTTAACAGGGAAACAGAAGATGTATTGTTTGAACTGGATTTCCCTCAACCCGGTGCTTCTTCAGCTAAAATATGGAAGAATCTGCCAGCTACAATTAATAACAAAGGCGTTGAACTTTCTATCAATGCAAATATTATCAAGCAAAAAAACTTAACCTGGGATTTTGGTGTAAA
>JBKJIX010000176.1:0-12858 GCA_046598205.1 Chitinophagaceae bacterium | reverse complement strand
CTTAATACCGATACAGCACTGCCGAGTTTGATGTTTTTGGTAACCGTAGCAGCAGCAGCTAAAATAATTTCGGGAGTGGATACGGCATAGTCGGCACGGTGATGCTCACCGATACCATAAAAATCAATACCCACTTCATCCATCAGTTTTATTTCTTCTATTAACTCCTGCAACCGCTGTTGGGGTGATTGCGGTTTGCCACTCACATCATAATGATTATCGCCAAACATGCCTACGCCAAGTTCCATATTGTATTATTTGGAAGTGAAAATACGGAGACATTTTACAGGGTAGTTTATTTAGATTTAATAACCTGTGGTGCTGAGGCGGGTTGCAAATCAGGGAGTGAGTCTTTTACACTAACCCAGGTATTAGCAAGGCCAATGGTTTTTACCAGGGCATTAAGCACTTTAGCATTGTCAGGATGAAGACGGATGCAACCATGTGATGCTTTTGTTCCCAGTTTAGAAAAATTACCGGGTGTGGTACCATGGATAGCATATCCGCCACGCAGAAAAACGGCATAAGGCATATTACCAAGTCCCTGATAATTGCCCCCTGGAAACTTTCGGGAAGAGTATTTAGTGAGTACAGGACCTGCCGGACGAAGATCAAGCTCAGGTGTTTCATATTTCTTTGCCTTGCCTGTAGAGACTTTGAAAGTATCCTTCAGCTCACCAAGCAGGTAGAGATATAAAGTCTGTGTGGATTTATCGATAGCGACATATAACATACAGTCTTTACCTGTGCAACTATTTACTGGAGTTGAATCCTTATATAGCAGGAAAGAGTCGACTATTTTTATATTCTCATTGATTATCGCCTTTTCTTCAGTCGTAAATCCTGGTACTTTTTTTATTCCTTTTTTAAGCGTATCGAATTGTGCCATTAATGCCGCTTCACGCCGCCATTGGGTATCCATCCGTACCAGCATAAGACTCAGTGAATCCTTACCGGGTATAAAAGTTTTTTCGTCAAAAATATTACTGACATCGTTTGTTATACCTGTATCGCTTCGCAATAGTGAATCTTTAAACTCTTCGTATTGAAAAGGTTGCAGAACTTCCTTATTCTTCTTTTCGTTTTCTGTGCAAGTTGAAAAAATAATTCCAAAGCTTATCAATGCAGCTAACAGAAAATACCCGGTTCTATTTTTCAAGATTTAAGAGATAAAAGTGGTTAAAAAATTACAAGCAATGATATAAAAATGACCCGCACTTTCCCAAGGGCTAGTGCAAATACTATCACTGCCTTTTACAGTGTAGCGAGTAACTCCTTTGCTTTTGCCAGGTCGTTTGAAAATACTTTCAGCTCAATGCCACCTAATGGGTTTAAACCCACTACGTTTTCATCCTGCAAAAAGGATTCTATTCCGGCTGTGGCCAATTTATCCTGGACCAGACTGGCTTCCAATGCTTCATTAAAGATACTCAGCACTACTGTTTTTTCATTTTCGTGATGTGTTATCATATTGGTGTAAAGTTATGAAAGGAAGTGGATGATAGTAATGATTTTAATTCTTATCCCGTTATTTTTATTTTGACGGCAGAATCAGGAGTATTTCATTCTTTCTTTTTAAATAGATGTCTGAACCGGCTATTTCATACCGGTTGATTGTTCCCAATACGGAAAGAAATGTATTTTCAAATTCAATATCCTCACAACTCATCTTTGTTCTGTTCACCTCACTGAAACTGATATCTTTATTATTCAGGCTATAATTACCATTAAACTGATTGCATCCACCATTGCCATTAAAATTTTTTTCACCCACTTCAAAATTAATATAGGCATCTCTGCGGCCACCACTTTGCTGTACCGGCACCCCTTTCATTTCAACCACTACCCAGTGTTGACCATACCAACCGGCATCGGGGAAAAGTTTAGGGCTGCAACACAAACTGAAAACTGACACCCAAAAAAATAATAAATATTTCCTTTTTTAATTTTATCAAACACATAAATAACAGGTTAACTAAAAATACATGGCTCAACAATTGGGGATTTTTTTTCCGACTATGAGGTATATAAAAAGATTATTCAACTATAATCACTTAATCATCCTTATCAGCACCCAGGCTATAGCTATTATTTTCTTCATCCTCTCCTCCCGTTTCTTCTTCAGCATCGTCATCTTCAGCACCCGGAATATCAAGGTCTTCACCAGATAAATCGCTTTGTTCATTCAAAGGGTCGCCGTCATCATCTGTATTATCCAATGTTGCACCTGCAATAGTTTCAGCATCTTCACCACCCATAGTTATAGCTGACTGTTTAAGCAATTCTTTTTCTTCCGGGCTTACGTTCGACTCTTCGTTGGCAATATCCTTTTCTTCCTGTTGCAATTTATTTGTATCCTTCCTGCTATCATTAACATCTACTGGCAGAGTGGAACTGGTACTATTTTTTTTCATATTCATCAGGTTGCTAAAATAATGCCATGAAAACCCGCAATCAAGTTGAGAAAAATAATATCCAGTTCTGGCTTCCTGATTATGCTGATACAGATACTAAGAGGCGACTGATATCTTTACTTGTCGTTGGCATCAATTTTGACAACGCTTACACATAAATCATTATATATATGTCAAAAAAATATTCAACAGCCGCAACAAAGAAGATTGGTAAAGTGATGCATGAATTTAAAGAAGGTAAACTAAAAAGCAGTTCGGGTGATAAAGTAACCAAACGTAAACAGGCCATTGCAATTGGCATTTCAGAAGCAAAGCAAAAGGGATTGAAAGTGCCTGTAAAGAAGAAAGCCGCTGCTAAAAAAAATATTGCAGTTAAGAAAAAGGCAGCGCCTAAAAAGAAATCTACGGTTAGAAAAAGTACCCCTGTTAAGAAAGCGGTTGTAGCGAAAAAGAAAACCAGTTCTGTTGCAAAGCCTGTTATCCATGCCACCAAAACAGCTAATCCAAAAAAAGCAGCACCTAAAAAAATAATTAGTGACATACCAATAACAGAAGAAATAAAATACACCACAGATACACCGGTCGTTGAACAAACGGCAAACAACATCCCTCCGGTAGAAGAAAAAAGCCCCTTAGTAGTTCCTGTAAATACTATGGCCCCCGGCTTAGATAAAAAGACCATACAGCGGGCAGCCTTACGTAGTTATGATAATCATACTATGCCTTTATCCAGTCATAGAAAGGATGGTATTAAACCTGCAGGTAAAAAACCTCTTTGGTAAGTAGAGCGACATCGGGTCATTTCATTTTTATTACGGACACCTGTCAGGGCGGAGGGAAGTTTTCCTAACCGTTGTATTGCTGGTGCTTTTGCTTGCAAACATTAGCTGCACTCAACACCAGCGGCATGCCATTTTTTTGACGAACACCTGCCAAGGCGAAAAACCGGCTTGAGTAAAAAATAAAATCAATGCAGAAATTGCAGTCTTTTTATAAAATACCTGCATCCGTATCCTGTTATTTCGCAACTGTAATGTCATTAGCGTCGCTGCCCTTATGTAAATACCGCATCAGGCTGCTTTCAGCGAAGGTACTTGTCCTTTTCAAATTGATGTGTCCTGTAACCTCGGCGTAAGATTTTGTAAGATTGGTAACAAAAAGGCCATCTAAACTGGATTCAGCATTATTGTTTACGAGATCCAGTACATTTAATTGTTTTACATTTTTATCGAGGGAAGGATAATTGTTTTGCACCAATGCTGCATCCAGTAATATTAACTTACCATCCTTTGCAAAATTTACCTTGATTTTCTTGATAACATTGTATTTTTCTCCATCTACAAGAAAACAGGTTTGTGAATAGCCGCTGTACTTTCCTTTGTCTTTGCTTATAAAAACCTCATAAGTCAAAGATTGTTTAGAAGAATCGTTTGCCATAGTTCCTGACCAAAGGCCGGTAATATCCTGGCAAAAAATAATGATAGGAAAACAAATCGCCGCAACGGCGGATATAAGATGTTTCATAAGAATGGATTGATGGTCGGCTACAATACTACAATATATACAATGGCTTATTCAGCAAAATGACAAATTTTTCATGGCAGAGGGCCTCACAGCGTAAGTTTACTTTAAAAAGAAAACGTAATAACCCGCCCGGGCTGAAAGGAAGCAATGGGTTCCTCTTTATCGTTATTCAAAATAAGCATTTCGGCTGTAGCAGTATAGCTGATAGGTTTATTATCAATTCTAATACTGCGTTTGGTAATAAACTTTTCAGGCTTGGTAGCAGTTGCACTGTCCTGTGAAAAGAAAAAAATTGAAAAGGCTGTCAGCAATAGTAAATTGTTGTTGTTTCATGCAATAAGTTTAAGCGTAATTGCATGATAGGAAATGTTATCAATTCAGTGAAATACGATTTGCATTTTCGGAAAGCCACTCCTCCAATGATTGTAATTAAGGGGTTAACTATTTTTGATATTGCACATAGCAGTTGATGGACGGCACTTCGACTCTTCGGCAAGTTCATAGCTGACTACACCAACCACGGCGTATTGTTTTTTATCGAACACCTGCCAGGGCGAAATATTAATTACGTCTTGACTTATCAGGATAAGCCAATTGGCTTTTACTTTAATAATTGAATTTAGCAAACAAGTGATTCAATAGTCTTACTTTTAGAATGTCTCCGGAAATACCCATTGACTTTATATATAATCAACTTAAATATTTTTTTATGAAAATCAACCATACCTTTTTTTTACTCGTGGCTTTTTTTGCTGTTCTCTTTGCAGGATGTACAGACAACAAACAATCAAAAACCGAAACAACAGGAAGTCAGCCTCAAAAAGAGGTTCCTACGGATACCCAGCCTTCTGACCTGCAGGCACCTGATTTGGCTGACCCGAAAATGAAGGAATTCTATTCTTCCTATACTACTTATTTAAATAATGTAGTAGCAGCGATAAGGAATAAAGATGAAGCCCGGGCTATGAAGTTATTTTCAGAGGAAGGCAACAAATTTAACAACAAGAATGAAATGGATAAAAAAGCCCAGGCATCAGAAGAACAAAAATTTAATACCTGGCTGATGCAATCAATAAAACCCCACACGGAAATTATTCAATCAGAATATTACAAGAAATTTAATGAAGAATATTATAAAAAAGTGAAAGAAAATTTTGAAAAAAAGAAAAATTAGCCCGGTTATTTCTCCTTCGCTGGTACACCGTACTGTTTAACAATATCTGGTATTTCATCAAGGGTAATTATCAGCTC
This sequence comes from Chitinophagaceae bacterium, assembly GCA_046598205.1. Classification (GTDB taxonomy): domain Bacteria; phylum Bacteroidota; class Bacteroidia; order Chitinophagales; family Chitinophagaceae; genus JJ008. The sequence continues at coordinate 7,669 of JBKJIX010000176.1, read as the reverse complement.
ATGATTATGTAGCATTTTTAAATAAGCCGTATCTATTTTTTTATGCATGTGGTTGGTGAAGGGCAAACACCACGGCGTGCTGCTTATTGAGAACAACTGCCCAGGCGGAAACTCTATTGATACGACGAGTGCCACAAACCCAACGCACAAGGCCATCTGACACTCGTCTGGGAAGGAAAAATGATGCCAATCTTTACAGAATATTGAAGAGTGCGACTCAAGGGACGATGATAGTAGTACAGGTGCTGGGTACATAATTATTAGAGAAAGATTCCGGGTCAAGCCCGGAAGGACAGCCTGCTTGGTTTAAGACTACAACCTATCTTTAAAATCCAACCCATTATTCCTCAAAGTATCCTTCGCCACATCATACCCCGCATCTGCATGTCGTATCACTCCCATCCCCGGGTCATTCCGCAATACTCTTTTCAATCGTTGTTCTGCATCATCAGTACCATCGGCAACGATAACCATACCGGCATGTATGCTATAGCCCATACCTACCCCACCACCATGGTGCAAAGAAACCCAACTGGCACCACCAGCAGTATTAACGAGTGCATTGAGAATGGGCCAGTCGGCTACGGCATCAGAACCATCAAGCATGGCTTCGGTTTCCCGATTGGGAGATGCGACACTACCGGTATCCAAATGGTCACGGCCAATAACAATTGGTGCTTTTACTTTTCGGGTTCTTACGAGTTCATTAAAAGCAAGACCTGCTTTTTCCCGTTCGCCTTGTCCTAACCAACAAATTCTTGCAGGCAATCCCTGGAAGGCAATTTTTTCTTTCGCCATCTTCATCCAACGCAGCATGCCTTTGTTATGCGGAAACATATTGATGATCATTTCATCGGTAACAGCAATATCATTGGGGTCGCCACTCAGGGCTGCCCAACGAAACGGGCCTTTGCCTTCGCAGAACAAGGGACGTATATAAGCCGGTACAAAACCCGGAAAGTCGAATGGACGGTTGGGGTCTTCTGTTGCACCCATTTTTACTTCATGTTCTCTTGCCCTTGCCCGTATGTTATTTCCATAATCAAAAACGATGGCACCCATTTCCTGCAGCTCCGTCATCAGCAGCACATGGTGGTACATGCTTTCGTAACTGCGGGCTATATATTCTTCGGGATTTTTTACCCGCATTGTATTTGCTTCTTCATTGGTAAGTGTGTTGGGTATGTAACCAATCAACGGGTCATGTGCCGAGGTTTGGTCGGTGAGTGTATCGGGAACAACTTCTCGTTTGATAAGCCGATCTAATAATTCAACGGCATTACAAAGAACGCCGATACTTTTGGCAATGCCTTTTGCTTTGTATTCAAGTGCCTTGTCAATGGCTTTGTTGATGTCGGTATATTTTTCATCGAGGTATTTTGTTTCGATGCGTTTGTCAATGCGCCACTCTTCTACTTCGGCAATTAATGCTACACCTTCGTTCATAGTAATGGCTAATGGTTGTGCACCCCCCATGCCACCGAGACCTGCAGTAACATTCAATGTTCCTTTTAAAGAACCGGCCCCCCTGCCCCCCGCTGGGGGGTTCTTGGAACCCGATTGTTCGGGAAAGTGTTTGTCTGCGACGGCTGCATAAGTTTCATAAGTACCCTGTACTATTCCCTGTGAACCAATGTATATCCAGCTGCCGGCAGTCATCTGCCCGTACATCATCAGACCCTTTTTTTCGAGTTCATCAAAGTGTTTCCAGTTGGCCCAATTAGGTACGAGTTGGCTATTGCTGATGAGTACCCTTGGTGCATCTTTATGTGTTTTTAAAATGCCGACCGGTTTACCGGATTGAATGAGTAATGATTCATCATTCTCTAATATTTTAAGTGCGGCGATGATATTGTCGAGGGCTTCAAAATTGCGGGCGGCTTTACCTCTGCCTCCATATACTATTAAGTCGTCGGGTCGTTCGGCTACTTCGGGGTCGAGGTTGTTTAATAACATTCGCAAGGCGGCTTCCTGTATCCAGCCTTTGCAGGTTAAGGTGCTGCCGATCGGAGTTTTATATTTTATGGGATCGTATTGGGGTTTTGTTGTTGTTGCTGGCATGATTGTAATCGTTATGTATTGAATGTTTCAAAGTTAGGGAGAGTTTCTTTGTTGCGGAGCCTGAGTTGCCTCCTTAGGGTCGGCATGACAACAGTCATTAAAGGTCGAAGGGTTCTTTTATTTTCGGAGTCTTGTCACTCCGAGGAACGAGGAGTCTCAAAGACTCTGGTCATTATAGTCTCGATTTGATATCTTTCGGTGGCCAGCCATTACAAATAACCGGGTTCAGGAAAGTCCAGTCAGGGTTCATTATTTTTATTAGGTCAAGCTTTTTTTGCCTCCGCCAGCCTTTTATTTCCTTTTCTCTTGCAATTGCATTGTTGATATAAGGGAAGTATTCATAATAAATAAGATTATAACAATAGTATTTACCGGCGAAAGTTTTTGGCTGGCCTCTGTTTTCCCAATGTTCAACTAATCGGTGAGGAAGATTATTGGTAACACCGGTATATAGAACGGTGCTTTTCGGGATTGGTGACGATGTAAATGTAGTAATGGTGCTTCTTATAAATATGCATAATGCCCTATGGTAATGATGTCTGAGATACCTCCGCAGCTTGTACTGAGGTGCGAAGTATCGGTATGACAAAGACTCCGTTGTTCAAGAAGCTATTTAACCCCAATTGCACGGATTATTTTTCACGCATTACACCGTGTTATCTGTGCATTAATCTGTGTTATCCGTGGTTTATCTCACTAAATCCTTCAAAATTCTCATTCAACACTTTTCCTTTGCTTGCAGCAAATTCATTCACCCTCTCCACAAAAGAAAAATCTTTGATGATACCGGCGACTTTGTTGATGTCGTCTGCGAAAATCCGGTCTTCACTGGCAAAGCCAACAAATTCCCTTACATAATCATGGGCAAATTCCAACAATGCACTACTCTTTAACGGGCTTCTGAATTCGATGGCCTGGCAGGCAGATAATAATTCGATGGCCATGATGTATTCTAAATTATCCAGCACCTGGTTTAGTTTTCTGCCGCTGATGCTGCCCATGCTTACATGGTCTTCCTGCCCCAGTGAAGTAGGAATACTATCCGCACTGGCAGGAAAACACAAAGTTTTATTTTCTGTTACCAATGCTGCCGTAGTGTATTGAGGAATCATAAAACCACTATTCAATCCTACATCTTTCATCAACAACATTGGCAATCCCCATTTACCTTCTAATAATAAATAACAACGACGGTCGCTGATGTTACCAATTTCGGCAGCAGCAAAACAGCAATAGTCTAATGGTAACGCCAACGGCTGCCCGTGGAAGTTGCCGCCACTGATGGTATCCTGTGCATTAAAGATGATGGGATTATCTGTGACTGCATTTAATTCAATTTCTGTTAGTTCTTTTAAATGTAACCAGGCATTTCGACTGGCACCATGCACCTGTGGCATGCAACGAAGTGAATAAGGATCCTGCACACGGCCACAATCCACATGGCTTTGCATAATAGCGGAATCTTTTAATAATAGCCGGAGCCTTTGTGCCACTAATTTACTTCCGGCATAAGGCCGTAGCTTATGTAGCCGTTCATCAAAGGGTGCATTGGTACCGGTGAGAGATTCCAACGTCATGGCACCAATAATATCTGCTGCTTCCAAACAATTATGCATTCGTTGCACTGCCTTTACAGCAAAGGATAAAATGAATTGGGTGCCGTTGATGAGTGCTAATCCTTCTTTGGGTCCGAGTTGTATGGCCTTGATATTTTCATTTTGGAAAATTACTGCAGTAGCTTTTCTTTCTCCTTTATAAAAACATTCGCCTAAACCGATTAATGGTAAAAATAAATGTGCCAGCGGTGCTAAGTCACCGCTAGCCCCTACACTACCCTTTTCAGGCACCACCGGTATTACATCATTTTCTATATGCCAGGTAATTCTTTCTAATGTTGACAATTGTACACCACTATAACCCTGTGCCAGTGCATGTACTTTTGTTATCAGCATCAGTTTGGCAACTTCTACCGGTATCGGGTCGCCAACACCTACACTATGGCTTTGCAGAATTTTATATTGCAGTGTAGCTGCATCTTCTTTGGAAATGGGAGTATTCGCTAAAATACCAAAGCCAGTATTGACACCATAAACCGTTTTATTCTCATCCACTATCTGCTGTACATGTTGCTGGCTGGCTTTTATTTTTTGAATAGCCGCTTCATTCAAGACAGCTTTTATTTTGCCAGATGCAACGGCTATTACATTTCCTATCGTCAGTTGGTCAATTCCGTAATTAAAAACTTTACTCATGGGCCGCAATTGTAGCCCAAAGTAAACGAATATGTTAAACACTACCCAAAGGGAGAAAATTCCTAGTGGATAAGGTTGATTTTATAACCACAGATTACACGGATTATAGCACAGATAACACAGTGTAATCTGTGAAAATCAAATCTGTGGAATCTGTGGTAAAGTTTTTAATTCCTCCTTATGGTATATTATCCTAAAGTGCAAATGCTTTATTTTTACCTTTATTAAAAACTGGTGATGAAATTTATCCTGCTGCTTGCTGTTTTCCTTTTTGCCGCTCTCGCCAATGCCCAAAGCTTGAGAAAATATTCGGTCAGTAATTCCGGCTGTTCCCTGTACAGCTATTGTGAATCAAAATATGATGTTGATTACAGCGATGATTCTTCCAAAGTATATACTGGAGAATGCACTATTGGTGAAGTAACCTATGGGGTTATCTGTGTCAAACTGCTTAATATTATTAATGATCTTGATGCGGCAGAAGAAATGATGCTTTCCTATGTGGACTTTCTCAAAAATAGTTTCAATATTAAAAAAGCAGCCGGATATGGCAAGGGCCATCACTTGAATAATAATGAAAATACCCGTGGCATTCTTGATTATTGGGAAGACAAGGAAGCAGACAAATGGAAAATAAAAGCATGGACCGATGGCAAATACATCGGCTTTATGTATGCCTATAGTAAAAAAGAGTTACCGGAGGCTAAAGTGAATGTGTTTTTAGAAAGTTTGCGATTGCCGGGTATGAAATAGCAATGGTAACAGCATGATAAAAGACTGCTAAGTAGTGTATCAGTTTGAATATTGACTTAGATAAAAATGAATTGGAACCACATAGTCGCATTAGAAACATACCTGCCCGTCCGGCAGGCGGGGGTTTTCACATAGGTTATCCTGTAGCTATCCACGCCTAAGGCGGGACAAGTTGTGTGTATTTCTAATGTGTTCTATCTGCTATGTGGTTCCAAACTATTTCAAACTGAGACACTACCGACTGCTATTTTTACATCCCTCCAATCTTTATTTCGATTATATTTGCCGCTCATTACGGCCCGGTAGCTCAGCTGAATAGAGCACAAACCTTCTAAGTTTGGGGTCATTGGTTTGAATCCAATCCGGGTCACAAAAGCGTTCCGATATTTATAGGAACGCTTTTTTACTTTTACTGAAATATCAATTGCCATGGATGTCAAGATTGAAGCCTCTTGGAAAGAAGTATTGAAAAGTGAATTCTCCAAAGATTATTTCCAGCAAATTCCACTGCATATAAAAACCGAGAAATCGCAGGGCAAGGTCATCTATCCTCCGGGCAGTCTTATTTTCAACGCATTTAATACAACTCCGTTTGACAAGATAAAAGTGGTTATACTCGGACAAGACCCTTATCATGGTGCAGGGCAGGCACATGGGCTTTGCTTTTCTGTACAGAATGGAGTACCACCACCACCTTCATTGCTCAATATCTTTAAGGAATTGCAAGAGGATATTGGCATTGATATTCCACATCATGGCAACCTTACCCATTGGGCGCAGCAAGGAGTGTTTTTGTTAAACGCATCGTTAACAGTAAGGGCTGGTGAGCCGATGAGCCATTCAAAAATTGGTTGGGCAGCATTTACAGATATGGTTATCAAAAAAATATCAGAGCAAAAGAAAAATGTAGTGTTCCTGTTGTGGGGAAAATTTGCACAGGAAAAACGAATATTGATTGATGAAACAAAACATTGTATACTACGATCTGTGCATCCATCTCCCCTTTCTGCCTATGGTGGATTTTTTGGTTGCAAACATTTTTCAAAAACGAATGAATACCTTGTAAGCAAAGGAATAGACCCGGTAGACTGGAGTCTATAGCCTCCATCCCCTAAAAGGGTGTATAAAAATTTATACTTTGATTCTTATTATATTATTATTCCAATCAACTTAGTACTTGAAACCAACAGGGTTATCCCAAGGCCACTTGTTGAGGATGGTTTTGAATGGCTTGAATTGAAAAAAACTATTTTTGCAAATATTATTGTTGCATGAAAATTTTTAAAGAAATAGCTGGCCGCATCTGGGCATTCTGGGGTATTGTTAGTTTTATATCCACCTTTCTCATCATTTTTATTCCCTCTATGATTCCTTACCTGATGCCCGATCCAAAAGGGCAAAGTTTTTTTATTAAAGTTTCAAAAATATGGATGACCGTGTGGCTTTACATGGTGGGTTGTCCATTAAAAGTAAAAGGGAAAGAAAATTTTAAACCGAAAACGTCTTACATCGTTGTGTGCAATCATAATTCCATGCTTGATATTCCCATCTCCTGCCCTTTTATACCAGGAGCCAATAAAACAATTGCTAAAACATCTTTTGTAAAAGTTCCTTTGTTTGGCTGGTTTTACCGGAAGGGTGCAGTATTGGTGGATAGAAAAAGCGAAATCAGCCGGCGAAAAAGTTTTGAAGAAATGAAAAAAGTTCTTGCCGGCGGTATGCACATGTCTGTTTACCCGGAAGGAACCCGCAACCGTACCAATGAACCATTGAAAAAATTTCATGACGGTGCTTTTAAATTGGCTGCAGATACCAATATTGCAATCATTCCTGCTATCATCTTCAATTCCAAAAAGGCATTACCGGTAAATAAACCTTTCTTCTTTTTACCACACCGTTTACAAATGCACTTTCTTGAAGCTATCCCCGTTAATGGGCAATCAACAGATCAACTACGGGATAAAGTTTTTACAATCATGAAAGACTACTATTTGCAGCACAGCATTAGAAATTAGTGAATGATCTTGTACGGTTTATTTTAAGATCCTGCAATATTGATGCTTTGGGGCTGATAGAAAAATTGAACGAACGGAACAGACCTACCGGTGTTACATTAATTGACATTTGCCAGCAGTGCATTTCCCGGTTAATTGACATCTGGAAAGTTTGCAACTGCTTTGTATCGAAATCATAATAACCGTTTACACTAAAATTCCATTTCGGAGTCAGGCTAAAACTTCCGCTGAAGTTAACGTTGGAACTAAAGTCCTTTTCAAACCCACTCAAATCTGCTTTCAGCCTTGTTGAAAAAAACAATGAATAACCCAGCGTCACCTGCCACGGAATATTAAAATCTACAAACTCAGACGGGTTTTGCCGCATATAATCCATTAATTGCTGCTGGTTGGCAATAAGGTTAGGATCATTCAACCGCTGTTCCGCTTGTTTTTTTCTTTCTGCATCTTTTTTAGCATCCTTTGGCTTGCTTTGAAAACTGGTACTCATTGCAATGCTGCCATAGGTAAGCCTGCCCAATTTAAACTTACCACCTTGCCAGGCATATTTACTAATATCAGCACCCCTTGCATCTGTTTGATACGGGT
>JBKJIX010000001.1:0-24158 GCA_046598205.1 Chitinophagaceae bacterium | reverse complement strand
TATGTAAAACATGTCGCTCCTATGGAGCTTAATTCCATGATTCTATATAACTCGCTACTGACATTTCGACCCTCTGGGTCTTAAATACAACTCAAATTTAATTAACTCCGCCAACAGCTATTACTATACTTATTTGTATTGCGGTATTATTCCATTTGCCAGTTCTACCATTTTCTTAATACCATCTTCGGGCAAGTTACCTTTTTTAAACTCCGCCATTACATCCGGTAGTTTGTTGTCCATTTCCATTAAGAAATGTTCTTCAAACTCTTTTACCTTTTTAACAGCTACGTTTTTCAACAAACCATTTGTACCAAGATAGATAATGGCAACTTGCTTTTCTACGGCAAACGGTGAATACTGAGGTTGCTTTAATATCTCCACATTTCTGGCACCTTTATCAATTACGTTCTTGGTAGCAGCATCCAAATCACCACCAAATTTTGAGAAGGCTTCCAACTCCCGGTAAAGGGCCTGGTCCAATTTCAACGTACCGGCAACTTTCTTCATTGATTTAATCTGTGCATTACCACCCACACGGCTAACTGATATACCTACGTTAATAGCCGGACGGATACCAGAAAGAAACAAGTTCGACTCAAGAAATATCTGACCGTCTGTAATAGAGATTACGTTGGTAGGGATATAAGCTGATACATCACCGGCCTGTGTTTCAATAATAGGTAAGGCCGTTAATGAACCACCACCCTTTATCAAATGCCTGATACTGTCTGGAACATCGTTCATGTTTTTTGCCACCCCATCATCACTGATAACTTTCGCAGCCCTTTCCAGCAAACGGCTATGCAGATAGAATACATCACCCGGATAAGCTTCACGACCCGGAGGACGACGAAGCAGCAATGATACTTCACGATAAGCAACGGCTTGTTTTGAAAGATCATCATAGATTATCAATGCTGGACGACCGGTGTCACGGAAGAACTCTCCGATAGCAGCGCCGGCAAATGGTGCATAGAACTGTAATGGTGCAGGGTCTGATGCAGAAGCTGCAACGATGATAGTGTACTCCATAGCACCAGCATCTGCCAATGTTTGCATTACACCCGCAATAGTAGAAGCTTTCTGACCGATTGCCACATATATACAATACACAGGTTTGCCTGCTGCAAAAAATTCTCTTTGGTTAATTATAGTATCAACCGCAATCGCTGTTTTACCAGTCTGTCGGTCACCAATGATCAACTCTCTTTGTCCACGGCCAATCGGAATCATCGCATCAATCGCTTTGATACCCGTTTGCAATGGTTCTTTTACCGGCTCCCGGAAGATAACACCGGGTGCTTTTCTTTCCAATGGCATTTCATATAATTCACCGGTGATGGGTCCTTTACCATCAATGGGATTACCCAATGTATTTACTACACGGCCCACCATTCCTTCTCCTACTTTGATAGAAGCGATTTGTCCGGTACGTTTCACTTTTGAACCTTCTTTGATGCCATGGCTTTCCCCCATCAATACCACACCCACATTATCTTCTTCCAGGTTCAAAGCGATAGCTTTTACACCACTTTCAAATTCTACCAGTTCACCATAGCGAACATTGCCCAATCCATATACCCGGGCAATACCATCACCCACCTGTAACACGGTACCCACTTCTTCAAGGTCTGCATTGACGTTAAAGTTGCTTAACTGCTGGCGCAGTATCGCTGATATTTCATCTGGTTTAATCTCTGCCATATATTCTGTTTTTGCCCCCATCCCCTAAAGGGGGGTTCAGGAAAATTCCTGTTTTATTTGAAAGTCTCAAGGGGATGAGACCTTTTATTTTTTTGTTTTACCAGCAACTGTGCTACTATCATCTTCGTTGCGCCTATCCGCCGTACAACTTTGGCAGGCAGGTTGCACCCTTGTACTGTTGTAATTCTATTCACCTATTGTTGAACCCCTTCGGGGTTCTTAATACATTCGTCTTTTTCCTTCCTCCGGGTTTCAACCGGAGCTACCTGCATTCAACCCCTATCGGGGTTTCCCTATTCACTACTCACCATTCACTATCTCACTTTATAAATAAAATCATTGTTCTCAAATTGTTTGGCGATGGCCTTCAAATCGTAGGATATGCTGGCATCAATCAGTTTGTCTCCCGCCTGTAATACAAATCCGCCAATAATATCAGCATCCACTTTTTCTTCCAGTTCTACATTTTGAAAACCTGCTGATTGTTTTACCTGTCCAATAATTGCACTTCTAACTGCATCAGAGATAGGGGTAGCCGTTGTCAGCTTAATGGTTTGAATATTTTTCTTCTCTTTATATGCAGTAATAAAAGCCTGGCTTATTTCCGGTAAATTACTTTCACGGCCTTTTGTAATAAGTAACCGGTTGAAAGCAGCAGTCATTTCGCTGATGTTACCGGCAGTTACAGCTTCCAATATCTTCTTCTTGGTATCGCCTTTAATAATCGGGCTGCGCAACAGGTTTACAAAATCCCGGTTACTTTTGCATACCCCATTCAACCATTGCATATCTGCAAACACTTTTTCCAACTCACCCTTTTCAATGGCAAGATCAATCAGTGATTTGGCGTATCTCGTTGCTAAACGTGGATTGGGCATAATTTATAGCTTCGGGCATTGAGTTTCGAATTTCGAGCAAAAGGCAATTACCTCACAGCTCGCAGCTCACAACTCGCAACTGTTTTCTTAATTCATTTTTACTCCATTAACCAGCCCTTTAATATGTGCTTCCTGAGCTTCTTTGTTGGCTAATTCTTTTCTCAGCACTTTTTCACTTACCTCAATTACCAGCTTACCTACCTGGTTTTTTACATCTGTCAAAGCAGCCATTTTCTGTGCATTGATAGCAGCCTGTGTTTCCGTCAATATTTTATTGGCTTCCACTTTTGCTTGTTCTTTTGCTTCGCTGATAATCCTGTCTTTTGTTTCTCTTGCTTCTTTCAGCAATATTGCTCTTTCTTCACGGGCCGTAGCCAGCAAAGCTTCATTTTCATTCTTCATCTGCGCCATCTCCGCTTTTACTTTTTCAGCAGTAGCCAGAGATTCTGCAATTGATTCTTCCCTCTTCTTCAAACCGCCAACAATAGCAGGCCAGGCGAATTTTTTAAGTATAAAAAATACGATAAGGAAAGCCAGCATTGTCCAGATAAGCAAACCAAATGATGGTGTAAGTAATTGCATATAAAACGAATTTGATAATTTAACAATTGAACAATTTGGAAATATCCCCTTGTAGGAGTACGTTTCAAAATATGCCCAATAACTATATAGCTGAAGTGTGCGACGCAAGGGACGATGATAGTAGCACCAAAGCTGGTTACATCAAAACACTTCAATTAAAAGAACTTTTGTTTTCAATTTAATCTTCCGGCCTGAGTTCTCCGCTGTTGGCGGAGACAGGGGCATTAAAACTGCATCCTCCGCCCTGTGCATTGGATGCAGTAGTTTTTTAAAGCACCATCGCAAGGAAACCAATGATGATAGCAAACAACGCAGCTCCTTCTACCAGGGCGGCAGTAAGGATCATGTTGCTTCTGATGTCATTGATAGCTTCCGGCTGACGGGCAATAGCTTCCAGTGCACCTTTACCAATTTGGCCAATACCAACACCGGCACCGATAGCACCGAGACCTGCGCCAATTGCACCACCTGCATTTGCCATGTCTGCTAAGAGAGTTAAATCCATGATTGTGATTTTATATTTGATTAAAAAAAACTTTTTTAATGATGTGCTTCTTCTGTATGATGTTCGCCTTCAAAAGCCTGACCGATGAAAACCGCTGTCAACATTGTGAAGATGAATGCCTGCAAGAAAGCAACCAGTATCTCGATAAAATAAATAAATACGGTAAACCCGATTGAAAATGGTGCAAACCCAAGCCCCACATATTGATTCAATGCACCCAGGATGAAAATGAGTGAAATCAAACAAATGATGAGTATATGACCGGCCACCATGTTCGCAAACAACCTTATCATTAAAGCAAAGGGTTTGGTAAACACACCCAATATCTCAACCGGGATAAGAATAATTTTTACCCCATGAGGTACAGGTGGCCAGAAAATATGTTTCCAGTAATGACCATTGCTGCTAAACATAATAACAATAAAAGAAATAACTGAAAGCACTAATGTAAAAGCGATATTACCTGTAACATTGGCCGAACCCGGTATTAAACCAAATATGTTATTGATAAGAATAAAGAAAAATATGGTGAGCAGCAGGGGCAAGTATTTTGGATATTTATGACCGAGGCTTGGTTTTGCCACTTCATCTTTTACAAAGTTAACCACCGTTTCAATAACGTTTTGCATGCCTTTAGGAGCTGAGGTGACACCCTCTCCTTTTTTGTAACGCTTTGCCACTGCCAGCATTATCCATACCAATAATGCCAGTGCCAATATCATTTGCACTACGTTGCGGGTAAGAGAAATATCGTACACTTTTACAGCAGGGTCATGTTTTCCGCTTTCTGTAACCGGGACAATGGATCCGATAAAATATTTTTTGGGGTCTAATCCTAACTCGTCTCTGTTGTGTTCGGTTAGTACAACATAGCCTTTATGGCTTTCATGTCCATGATGAAATTTTGATGACATGAAAGTAGTAAGACCCCGCTGTGGGGAATAAAGAATTACCGGCAATGGAATAGTAACATGCTTTTTATGGTCTTTGGGGCCATAAGACATAAAGTGGAACTCATGGCCATCCATAATATGTCCAAAAATGACTTCGTTAGCGTCGAATAATTTAGGTTTTTTTACTTCTTCGTGTTGCCCGGTTGGCTGGCCCTCTTTTTCATGTCCATCCTGTGCCAAAACAGGCAAAGAAATTGTTGCAAAAAAAACGCTGAAAGCCGCTACCAATAAGGATTTTATACGTCCGGAAATCATACCCATCCTGAAATTTGCGGCAAAGATAAGGGGGTGGGGTTGAAAATGAGGCGAGATTAAAAGGAATTTGAGGAAAATACATATTAAACAGGTCTCTATTCACAACAACCTGCTCGTATTATATGTGGTAACCCATGATTATCAGTAACTACAGAATCTCCCGGCTCCCACCTAATTCCGCCAATGTAAAAACCCGGCTTTCTTTCAATAAATGCTTCAGGATTATGTAATCTCTCCATCTTTATTCCATGCATCCAGTTCAGGAGATATTCAGTGGCAGATTTATTATCATTAGGAATTTCGTCTTTCATAAAATTAAGAACCGGCAGGTGTTTTCTTTTCAAACTGTAGCTCATGCAATTTACTATAAAAACCGCCTTTTAGCAACAGCTCATTATGGGTGCCCATTTCTTTAACTTCTCCTTTATCCAAAACGATGATTTTACTGGCCTTCCGAATAGTAGAAAGCCGGTGGGCAATCACAATGGAAGTCCGTCCTTTTATTAAAGTATCAATGGCATGCTGAATCAGCATTTCACTTTCGGTATCCACCGACGAAGTAGCTTCGTCCAGTATCAAAATTGAAGGATTATATAATAATGCCCTGATAAAAGATAACAATTGCCGCTGACCGAGTGACAGTGTAGCTCCCCTTTCCATCACATTATAATCATACCCACCGGGCAGCCGCAGGATGAAGTCATGCATGTCAATCATTTTAGCAGCTTCAATTACTTTCTCTCTGGATATTTCAGGATTCCGCAACGTAATGTTATCCATCACCGAACCTGAGAACAGGAAAACATCCTGCAGCACTACTCCTACATTTTTTCTCAGTGCTTCCAGTTTGTATTCTTCAATATTTATATCATCTACTTTTATCTTTCCTTGTTGAATATGATATAACCTGTTCAGCAAACTGATAATCGTTGTTTTTCCGCTTCCGGTATGGCCTACGATGGCAATCGTTTCTCCGGGCTTTGCTACAAAATTCAAATCTTTCAATACATAATTTTCTTCATTATAAGCAAACCACACTTTTTCAAATTCGATTTTTCCTTTTACCGTAGCTGGTGAATAGTTTCCATTATCATCTGTATAATCATCATTATCCAGCACCTTAAAAACCCGTTCACTGGCAATAATGCCCATTTGCAATACATTGAATTTATCAGCCAATACCCGTAGCGGACGAAATAATAAATTTAAGCAAAGAATAAATGCCACCAAGGTGCCCTGCTGGCTTTGCTGCAACTGAAATGCTTCTTTGGAAGTAAACCAAACCACCAGGCCGATAGATAAAGCCAGTACAATTTCCACTAGTGGAAAAAAAACAGAGTAAGCAAAAATGGCTTTAATATTAGCGTTGCGATGTTCCTTGTTTATCCTTTTGAATTTTTCACCCTCTCTTTCCTCTGAAGCAAATGCCTGAACGATGGCCATGCCTGTTAAATGTTCCTGCACAAATGCATTTAAACTGGCTACTGCATTTCTTACTTTAAAGAAAGAACGATTGATACTGTTTTTAAAATAGTAAGTAGCAATAATCATTATAGGAAAAGGTATTAATGCAATCAATGTCAGTTGCCAGTCTGTCCATAGCATAAAGCCGAGTACACAAAATATAGAGAGTAAATCTGCAATGATGGGCACAAGACCGTCTGAAAAAATATCGTTGATGGATTCTATATCATTAATCGTTCTCGTAGTCAGTGTTCCAATAGGCGTTTTATCAAACTGGGAAAGATTAAGACCCATTATTTTTTTGTAAGTGGCCACCCGCAAATCTTTTACTACTGACTGACCCAGCAATGCTGTAGTAAAAGAAAAAAGAAAACGCATGGCCGTTTCCACCAACAACAACCCAATTTGAATAAGGGTGATATTGACCAGCATGGCTGTTGCTGAATTGGCGATGTATTTATTAACAGTAACCTGTATAAGCATTGGCCTTACCGGAGTAATAATAGCCAGCAGAATTGCCAGTGCTACTGACAAATAAAATTTTTTCTTGTACGGAGCTGCATACCGAAATACTCTCCGGAGAAGTGACACATCGAAAAAACTCTTTTTAGTTGCTGGCAATATGAAGTGGATTTGAGAAAGGCAAAGCTAAGAGGATAAAGAGATACTTCGGCAAGCTCAGTAGAGGAAAGGAGAAATACAGTTTCGGCAAGTTCAACTATAAGAAGATAAAAAATAAAAAAAGGAGTTTTCCAGCATTAACTCTTTCTCTCCTTTCTCTCTTTTAATCTCTTAGCCCTTATTCACCCATTGCAATCTTATACGCTTTTATAAAAAGTGCACCGAGGTTTTTATAAGGTGGCACATAGTCCTCAAAAATTTTATCGGTAGCCATTTTACCAAATTCTTTCCAAAATGGTATCCACTTGATATCACTTCCCTCTCTGAGTTTTTCACCCAATAGTTTCAAGAAGGGGTTATTGACCGGCGCATCGGCTATTTGCTTGGTGCCTACTATGTGAGCATCAGGTGCCTTTTCAAGAATATCATGTATGGAGCGATAACCTCCGCAAGAACCCATGAAGACAATCTTTGAAGTTGAGAACATTTGTTCAATGGTGTAAGGTGCATTATAACTATGCCCCCGGTTAATGGTGACAGTGGGAAAAAGCTTATTACTATCAAGATAATGACATAATGCTTCCTGAGCTTTTGCATCCTCATTTTTTTCTTCGGGCAACGGCCTGTTGAGATAAATAGAAACCGGGCTGCCTTTTACAGACGAGATAGTGACCCATTTCGGATTTGTTTTATCCGTTTTCCAATTTGCATTATTAAACAAATTCAGGATACCCGGAAACACACCGATACCATCTTTATCGCCATAAATAAATACCTGCATAATAACCCGGCCGCTGTCATTCGCCAACGCTTTAAAAGGCACTTCATACACAGGTGGAATACCCAGTTCTTTTGTGAGGTCGATAGTGCTGGTTGAGTCTGCTGATAAAAAAAGATTATTCAGGATTTTATAAATAGCTACACCTCTTTTATTTCCTGCTTTTTCATTTCGCTGATAATTGTCCTGAATATTTTTCAGCATTTCATTAGCCAGTGGCTTAATGGTCTCAACTATACTTGCATAAGAGTCGGCCACATCCACACCATCCTCCAGGTCAGTGCTTTGTTCCAATTTGCCCACAAAAGCCCTCATCAGTTTCTCTGCATAGCTTTCTGTATCAGTTTCTTTTTTAGGGGGAAACGTATTTAAGAAATTACTAAGCATATTAAAACCCGCCGCCATTTTGATGAATTTTCTGTACTTATCAAAATGTAAAGTCGCTAGCAAAGAATCGCCTTTGTTATTTATTTTCTTCATCATCAGCGGATATACTCCTTTTACAAAACTGGAAGTGTACATGGCGCCTTCGGCTGATACAGCGAGATAATATAATTCTTCGGCACTTAGTGGCTGAATAGACCTGAAACGAAATTCTGTGTTTTCATTATGCAGGCCATTGATAACATTGACAAAGTTTTCATTCGCTTTCTTTTTCAATCTTTCCCGCAATGTCTCATACTCAAATGCGGTGTCTTTATTCGAAGCCCTTCCCACATATTCTACCTGGGTTTTTACCAATAGCTTATAATAGAGCAACGAATCGTCCTTGGCTGCATTAATTTCTTCAAAAGTCATTTTTCCATTCACAATATTATCCAGGAATGGAAAATACTGCTGGCCGTTTTTGCTGCGTGCCATTTTTACAATCGTTCTTATAAACTCATCGTCAACTATATTCCTTATCACATAACCTATATTATTATTGGCTTGTGCAAAATCATATAACTGGCGGGCAAATTTTTTCTTATCCAATGTCTTTACTAAGCTGTCCGCAAAAGGCATGTTGGGATTATCCTTCAGTATAAATAAAATCCTGGCGGGGTTCAACATGCAATACTTAAGAACAAGGTTTTGTTTTGCACGGGCAAGGCCGGGGTTCTTATCAAAAATGGTAGCTGCAATAACATTTAAACCCCCATCATAAGACAGTTGATTCAGGATATCATCAATGGGTTTTTCCTCCACCCGGGTTCTGTTCATGCAATCTTCATAAGCAGTAATAATAGCAGGAAGATTAGCAGGGTTTACCTTTTTCTTGCCGAGGGGTTTCCAGTTTTCCCTGAAGTACCTCAAAACGTTTTCCAGGCCTTTCAGGTATTTTACTTTAATGCGGTGTTCAAATACCGGGTCTGTTTCGATGAGGTATTGAATAGCATCTACTTTTTTTATAAGTGATTTTGTAAGAAGAAAATTAACGTCTTCATTTGAGGTGGGTGCAAACAACTCATCCGCTTTACCATCTGAATTTAAAATCAGCTTCTGTTCATTATTAATCAAGCCGTGGTTAAATTCCCGGGTGAAGGCGGCTTTGTAACTGGCAGGTATCCTGATAGTATCGGTCAATCTAACCACTTGGGCAGAAGTTGCCAAAGCAGTAAGTAACAAGAGGTTTAAAACAAGATATGTTTTTATCGCTGTCATAAGGGATTGTGGGGTCAAAGGTAGTAAGACCGGTGGATATAGGCGTTTTTGGTCAGTTTTATGCTGATATAGACGAGTTTACGGGTAATATGGCTGTATGCTCTACTAATAAAAATATTTTGTCCGGAACAGCTCAGGTTAAGTTTTCATTAACTCTAAGTAAACTACCACCTGCAAATTTCACCGCCCAACAATTTCCCGTTAGGTTTGCGCAAACTTTTTCCTGTATGGAAACGAAGGCCCGAAAGGTGCTGATAGCTGACGACGAACCTGACATCCTGGAGATATTGAAATACAATCTTTCTAACGAAGGGTACGAAGTGATTACTGCCAAAGACGGCGATGAAGCACTGGAAAAAGCTCGCCGTACTCAGCCCGACCTCATCATATTAGATGTAATGATGCCGAAAAAGACAGGAGTAGAAGTTTGTCAGTTACTCAGGGCACAAGCGGCTTTTAAAGAAACACTCATCATCTTCCTGACTGCGGTAAATGATGAGGGCACACAGATAAAAGGTTTGGAAACCGGTGCGGATGATTATGTAAGCAAACCCATCAGCCCCAAAGTTTTTTTGAGCCGGGTAAATGCTTTGTTCCGCAGGTTAAATAAAAGCGATGCAAGGATACTCACCATTGACCATGTAACTATTGATCCGGAACGCTACATCATTAAAGTAAGAGATAATGAAGTGGTGCTGGCCAAAAAAGAATTTGAACTGCTCTATTTATTAGCCTTAAAACCAGGCCGGGTTTTTCTCCGCAATGAAATACTGAACCAGGTGTGGGGCAATGATGTAATTGTTGGTGACCGCACTATTGATGTTCATATCCGCAAGATCCGCCAGAAACTGGGAGTGGATTGTATTACTACCGTGAAGGGAGTGGGGTATAAGTTTGAACTATAAAGCCTTGAGCTGCGAGTTTCGAGTAACCTCCGCAAATGTTCAGCCTCCTCTCGTAACTCAAAACTCACAACTCGTAACTTGCATTTATGTTTTCCACTAAAAACATTTCTCCCCGGCAGCTATCAGCCTTTACTGCACTGGTGCTGGCTGTATCTGTTGGGCTGCTGGTATATTTAATAGTAAAAGACTGGCTTTGGGCAGTAGGTTCGTTTGTAGTTATTGGCGGTGGTGCTTATTTACTCATCTCATTTGTACTGGAACGGTTTATATACCGGAAAATAAAACTCATTTACAAATTCATCTACCAAACCAAGGCTACTAAAAAAGAAGAAACCTATTATAAATATATACTGCCGCAAAAAAGTATTGATGAAGTGCGGCAAGATGTGGAGGCATGGGCCGAAGAAAACAAACAGGAGATTGAATTGCTCCGGCAGAATGAACAGTTTCGCCGGGAATTTTTACAAAACCTGTCGCATGAATTTAAAACACCGGTGTTTGCCATACAAGGTTATGTAGATACATTATTAGCCGGTGCATTAGCCAATCCTGATGTCAATAAAAAATTTCTGGAGAAAGCTGCTAAGAATGTGGATCGCCTTACTCATTTACTGAACGACCTTGACGAAATATCCAGCTTAGAAAGAGGCGAACTGATTTTATACAAACAGAATTTTGTAATCCAAGAACTGATAAGAGATGTATTTGAAAGCTTAACGATAAGGTCTGAGGCCAGTAATATTGATTGCAGTATTAAGAAAGGCTGCGAATCTCCGCTAACTGTTTTTGCCGATAAAGAAAAAATAAGACAGGTATTTGCCAACCTCATTGAAAACTCCATTAAATATGGAAAACAGGGAGGAAATATTACCGCCAGTATATACAGGACAGATGGCAAACATATTTTGATTGAAATAAGTGATGATGGCATCGGCATTAACGAAAAACACCTGCCCCGTTTGTTTGAACGTTTTTACCGTACCGATGAAGGCCGCAGTATTGATGTAAGCGGCAGCGGACTTGGTTTATCCATTTGCAAACATATTATTGAAGCTCACGGGCAAACGATTCATGTTAGGAGTACCGAAGCAGTGGGGACTACCGTTGGGTTTACGTTGGATGCAAAGAGAGACTAGGCAGAGAAGTCTTGCATAAGGTTGTCTTGATTTTCAGCTAAATTTGATACAAGCAGTTGCGGCAATGCAACTGTTAGCGGAAATAAGTCGAATGAACACTACACTACTTCACCTCAATTAGAAAAAGAAACTGGTATGGAAGTACATCATCATGGTCATGTTAATCATGACAAAAAATGGAAACAATACTTTTTTCAATTCTTCATGCTCTTTTTAGCAGTATTCTGCGGATTTTTAGCGGAATATAAATTGGAGAAAACCATTGAACATCATCGGGAGGATGAATACATGGCATCGCTACTGCAAGACCTTCGGTCGGATACCGCCGCTTTTCGCTTAGCAGTAAATCGATTTAATAACAATGCTGATATAATTGATTCAATATTTGCTTTATTGAAAACTGGCAACAAGTCGAATACAACAGAAATTTACTTCAAGGGCCGGGAAGTGTTATATACCTATTATCGCCTTTGGTATAATAGCAGGACGTTTGACCAAATGAAAAACTCAGGCAATCTTCGTTTGATCAGACAAGACAATGTAGCGGATAGTATCACAACATATTATCAAAGGTTAAAGTACTTGGATGAATCAAGAGAGTTGCTAAATCAAAGACATTTAGCTGTTTCCCAGAGTTCTAATCTAATTTTTAATAGTTATATCTTTCAACAGATGGTACAGAGAAGGCCGTATAAATTGGTTCGGTTTGACGGGAATCCTCCCTTGATGAATTATACGCCGCAAGAGCTGAACAAATATCTGGAGTCTTTAACGATGATGTACGGCCTTGAACTTGTACAGGCAAAAAGTATTGAAGAGAACTACTTACCCCGAGCAGAGAGACTTATAAAATTGATTGAAGAAAAATATTAAAGAGAACATTATGTGACTCCTCCAAAATACTACCGCTAACATGAACTGTGTAAAAAACCAAACATTCGGCTCTGCGAAGTCTCCGACTAAGTCGGTTGAGAACATAATACTTACAAAGCCAGAGACTTTAAAGAGCAATTAAGAATATATTCTTACCAGCATTGCAGAAAGCTGTCCGCATCAATACCACCCCTTTCCTTCACTTAAACTCTTTAAAAAATCTACCGCTTCATTACTCATTGTAGTGGGAGTAAGCTTATCATTCAACAACAAAATAAAATGATGGCAGCCATCACCGGAATAATTGAATGACACATCTCCAACCTGGGTTCCTTTTTTGTAGAACATCAAATTGCCATCATAACCGCATTTGTATGCTTCGCCTGCTTTGCCATCCGTAAAACGAATGAGTTTTTTAATGGCTTTCTCTTCTGTAGTACTCATTGTCTTTACAATCGTATTGGATTTCGGGGTATTAAAATTTATCACCAGGCTATCGCTGCCGGAAAGTTGTTTACTAATAGCAGAGCCGGAACCGGAACATGAAATAATAATGATTAAAAATGCAATAAATGATAACTCTCTCATAATAGTAAGGTACATAATAATTTTTTGCTGCAAATATTCAACGTTAGCGCAGTACCTCCTGTTGCGGTGATTGAATGATTACGGAAATGAATTCTTTTAAATTGTATGTAGAAAGATTTTTTGCAACCACAGTATCACCATAATAAATATCTTTTCCATTGTCGTTAAGCACCTGCAACTTTTTCAGTGATAACCGGCCAGCTTCATAAACAGGCAACACACCTTCTGCATTCAAGCCTGCAAGTGCAAAGCAATTACTACCAGAACCCTCTGCCCGGTATAAAATAAAAAACCACCCCGGGCCTGTCCTGCCGGGGTGGCAAATGCATGAGAAAATCTGCATCCATTGATTACTTACTAACAAGGGATATGCGATTCGGAGATAGATAAGAACTGGCGCAAAGATGCCGGTGCTTTGTTATGTGGCTGTTACACCAGCGTTAATTTAGGATTACTAAATACATCAGCTCATAAACCCAAATAAGGATAAACACCGACTTTTAAAAAATTTAATATTACCTTATTGTTAATTTTTTGTAGCTTTAGTGAGGTTGTTTACCTTGAAAACCAAGAATTACATATTAATCACCTTGCTTTTTATAAGCATTTTGCCAAAAACCTCTTTTGGACAGGAAAATAGCACCCTGATTTCTTTTGATTTTTATGGTAACCTTGTAGAGCTGAACCTGGACAAATCGGGTATCATTAGCTACAATGCCCCGCTTAGTGAGTCATCTCTTCAAACTTTCCAAAAAGAAATAGCTGTCAGCACCACCACCCCGCTAATCCAGGCCTTATTGGATTACAAAAAACAATATCAATTGGACGACTGGCTTTATTACCAGCTTATCCGAAAAACAGCGCAGCAGATAAGCCCCAAAGCAGAAAATTATTACCGTTATACACTATACAAATGGTTTTTACTAACCCGGTCTGGCTATGATGCCACATTAAAAACCAATGGGGAAAAATTGTTGTTTTATGTACAAACAAATGAGAGTATTTACAATATTCCGTTTTATCTGAAAAATGGCAAACAATATGTTTGTTTAAATTATCATGACTATGGTGGCTATATTAATTTTGAAAAAGAAAAATTTACTGAGGTCTCGCTTCCCGTTATTGAAGCACAAAATGGGTTTTCGTATAAAGTAACCCATTTGCCGGATTTCAGACTTGCCGATTACGAGGATAAAGAATTGCAATTTAATTTCAGGGAGACTAATTACCACTTTAAAGTAAAAATGAACCCGCAGATCAAAACCATTTTTGCCAATTACCCGGTGGTAGATTATGAATCCTACTTTAATATACCACTGAGTAAAGAAACATATAGTTCATTAATTCCTTTGCTGAAAAAGAATATAAAAGGGATGAATACCAGAAATGGGGTTGACTACCTGATGCGGTTTACCCGTTATGCATTCCTGTTTGAAACAGATTCAGAAGTGTTTGGTAAAGAAAAACGTTTGTCGCCTGAGCAAACATTGCTGTATGAGCAAAGTGATTGTGAAGACAGGGCTGCTTTATTCTTTTGCCTGCTAAAAGAAATTTATAACCTGCCGATTATAGTGCTGGCCTATCCTGAACATGTAACTATTGCCGTAAAGTTTGCCAAACCCGTGGGAACACCCATTATTTACAATGGCATGAAGTATTCGGTGTGTGAACCAACCCCGCAAAAACAAGACCTTGCCGTTGGGCAATTGCTTCCGAAATTAAAAAAAGAATACTACGAGGTTGTTTATGCCTACACCCCCCGTCAATAAGTATTTACTCTTTGCGTCCCGGCAATACGGTTACATTTTTCTCCAGGCTGTCTAATAATTCCCTTGTCTCTTCGCTCATACTGGTGAAATATTTTTCCCCTGTTTTAATAAAAGAAAGTGTCATACAATCTTTATTACGGGAAAAATAAATAGTTTCTACCGCACCGCCCTTTCCATAGAAATAAATTTTGCCCTGGGTTGTACAAGTGTCTTTGGCTGTGATTACCCTTTTATTCACATCATCTGTAACAACAGGTAGCGGATTTTTGTCCCTAAGTTTTATCATATTGAAAAACCGTGGGTCGCCGGGAGAATGATAATACATTACTATCGCACTGTCGCTGCTTGCTAACGCAGGCAGCATGTTTTTCCTGACAGTCTTTTGTTTACACCCACCAAAAAATATTGCTACACAAAAGATAATTAAACTAACCAGTTTCATACAAAAAAATTTGTCACTTTTCTATATTAAAAAAACGTCCTGATAAAATCAGGACGTTTCAATTTAATTATTATTATTCAAAATTAATAAACAGCGTTCTGGGGGTCCCAGTTGGTCCAGCCGGAAGTCCAGTTGGTAGCACCAAATGCCCCACGATAAGTAGTGCTAACAAAGAAAGCATTCATACCGGCAAAACTTGAACCAGCCAATGCAGGAGATCCTGTAACAGGTAAAAAGTTTGGTGCAGTAGAATAGAATGGACTTGTTAACTGAATGGTTGCTGCATCAGCATAAGTAATGCAACCTTCACTTTCTGCTTTAGTTTGCATTTGTGCAGCAGTAATAGATGCAACGGTTTCTGAAAAGTATGGGTTTGAATTTGCATGTACCAGATTGTTCTTAAATTCTGAAAGGTTTGCAAGATAGTCGGCGCATGTTGCAGCGTCCCTTAACGCAAAGCCAGCATCGGGATGACCCATTAAAATTGAGTTGCGAATGACAAACTGAGTAGACCGGCGCCAGCGGTTCGAATAATTGTGATTAAGTGCTGTTCCCGTAGCATTATTAGGCCCAATTATAGTGAAATTACTTAACTGTGGTTTTGTACGGGGAGTAGCTAACGTAGCAGCTGCATCATTATCACACTCAATACCATTACCAGCATCGCCAGCATCTACAAAATCAGGCTTGCGGCAGGATACACCAAATTGTATTTTACCACTATAGCCGAAGTCAAAATCAAAATCATCATCTGCGGTAGCAAAAGCTACCAGATTCTTAGCATTTACTGTACCTCCAAAAAATTCATACGCATCATCATTACCAAAAGATACCTGTATATTTTCAAGGATAGTACCAGAACCAACACCACCACAAGTCAACCCATTAATTTCAGAACCGGGTTCAGCAGCTATACCAGCATATTCGATACGTACATAACGCAGGATTCCACTTTCATCCAATGGGTCTGTGCCACCATACTGACGCCCTACTCCGCCTTCAATAGTTGGGGCAGGGTCAAGCGGACGGTTGGTTGGTGCCTTACCCAGCAGAATAATGCCACCCCAATCACCCGGCGTCCTTGAACCAACAGGTTTACCACTGGTAAACACAATCGGATTTGCAGCGGTGCCGGATGCAATCAGCTTAGCACCTCTTTCGATAATTAAAGCCCCTTTTTCAGTTACATCACTCTGAACTACGCAGCCTGCTTCAAAAGTAATTGTAGCACCATTAGTAATATACACATAGCCTTTGAGTATCCATTTGCCTTTGGCATAGAACTTACTGGTAGAAATAACACCGGTAATAATATTACTGGTAGGATCAACAGGGGCTACGGTTGTGCCGCCATCATCAAAATTCACCTTTATACATGAGGTAACACTGAAGAGACTTATCAGCGTCAGCGTACCAAAAAGGATTTTTTTCATATCAATTTTTATTTTTGTTGTTTTAAAATTTTATAGTCAGTTGTGGTAATTATTTTTTTCCGATATTAAAATCGTAGGTAAACCCGATGGTAATTGTAGAGCCGGGTTTATAAGAGTTAAACAACCTGTCGCTGGTAGTGCTATATGCTTTTTTGCTATCTATATTCTCATAGAAATAATAAGCATTGTTCAGCAGGTCGGCCCAGGTAATCTTTACCTCAGCCCTGTTCTTCATTACCTTTTTGGCCAATTGAAAATCTGCCTGGTTGCGGGGCCTTTCGTAGATATCAGGAAAATCCAGGTTGCCCACCAATGAAAGACGCTGACCTATACGATTGTATAATAAAGAACCGCTCCATCCACCTTGTTTGCTGTTGTATTGCAATCCTACATTGGCGAGATAGGGTGATTGACCCTGTAGTGGCCTGTTAACAGAAGAAGATACACCCCCGGAAGAAGTACTTGCCAAACTAACTTTTGAATAGCTGTAAGTAAGGTTGGCAAACACACTAAAGTTTTCAAGTGTTTTATTGATGAAGTCAAGGTTTTTTCTTACTTCAAACTCAGCACCTACTGTGTAAGCCTCATCCACATTACTATAACCGTAGTTTCTTCTGTCGAGTACACTGGAGGGGTCAAGGCGCAATTCTATAGGGGCATCAAAATATTTGTAAAACACACCCACTGTGATGGCTTCTCCACCTTTTGGATAAAATTCGTAGCGTATATCTCCATTAAGGATGGATGTTCTTTTCAAATCTGTATTACCATTTACTCCATAATTAGCTTCATAATCATAAAAGGAGAAAGGCGCTATTTCCCTGAACTCCGGCCTTGCCACGGTGCGGCTGGCGGCTACACGGATGCTGTTTTTTGTATTGGGAGATATAGTCAGGTTAAAAGAAGGTAAAACATCCCATTTCTCTGTATTAACCACCACTCTTTTTGATGTAACATCTTTTGTAGTAAGAAACTGTTGAAAATTTTCTACCCTAACACCCCATACGAACCTGATTTTTTCTCCAAACTTATTGTCAAACATTCCATACATACCATTCAAAACCGATACCCCAAAATATTTATCCTGGTTATTGGTAAAATCATTTATAACAAATCCGTCATTGGCAATATTGGACTGTGCAAAAATCTGGTTGAAAGGAAGTGCTGCTTTTGTTGCATCAAATTGAGTGGGTGAAGCAGGCTGGTATTGAAAAATCCGGCTTTTGAAATCACGGATGCGGATAAGGGTTGAACCACCAGTTTTAAATGTCTGTTTGTTTTTATTCATCGTAAATGGAATACTAAGACTTCCGTTTGCCCCATAACTAAAGTCTTTCAGGTCGCTGAAGAAACGTCGGGTGTCATCATCATTATACTCAAAAGTATTGTTGGTTCCTTTTGGGCGGTTATAAGCAATAGTGCGAAGGTCTGGTTGTGTTTTCCAGTTATAAGCAAAGTTTCCATTCCATCTTAATTTGATACCGCTTTTAGTAAGCTGGTGGTCTCCTTCTAATTGTCCGCTATAAAGTGAACGCTGATTAAGCACCGATGAACGGAAACTGATATCCTGGACACGGTCATTATTAAAACCACCTCTCGTATAATAATTATCTTCCAGCAACTGGTTAAAAAGGTTCTTGAAAGAAATCTTGTGTTTCCCTTTTACATAAGAAATATTGGCCAATGCCCCCACATTTACGCTATACTTATTCTGGTTATCTGTTAATTCTACTACTGCATCGCCAGTTTGCTCATGCAGTTTTCTTTGCACATCATATTTCAGCATACTGTTACGGTACTGTACAGAAAGAATTGTTCCCAGCACACCACCTTTCTTAAGTTTTGTACTCTTACCCCAGGTAAGGCTGTATGTTTGAGTAGGCAGTGCTTTATTATTTACTTCACTATAAACATCACTATTAAGCAATCTGCTCCAGGCAAGCTTCTGTTGTGTGCTGCCGCTACGGTATTCCTGTTGTGTTTTTGGAAAACCAGCAGGCATGCTTCTCGTTTTATCATCAAAGCCCAGCCAATCGTTTCCGTTTCTTTCATTGCTGGTAAAATCTTTGAATACTGATTGTGTATTGAAACCAAGGCCGATGCTTATTGTCAATAAATCTCTAGTAGGAACGTCTTTAGTATTTATCTGAATAAGACCGCCAGCAAATTCGCCGGGTAGTTCTGGTGTAGCTGTTTTATTGATGATGATATTATCAACTAAGGAAGCTGGTATTACATCAAAAGAAAATGCTTTTTTATCAGGTTCTGTACTTGGCAATTGTGCGTTATTGATAACAGCAGAATTATACCGGTCACTCAATCCCCGAACTACAACAAATTTTCCATCCTGAATACTGGCACCACTTACTCTTTTCAATACTTCACCGGTATTTCTATCCGGAGTGCGGCGGATAAAGTCTGCCGCCAATCCACTTGACATAGCCGTATTGTTTCTTTGAAAAGAAAGTAATGCTGTGGTATTCTCCTGCTTTCTGGATGTTGTTTTAAGCGTAACACCTTCAAGACTTGCCTTATCCTGCAAAACAATTTCCAGGTAGTTTTCCTGGTTAGCGGTTACATCTACTTCCGAAACTGATTTTGTTTCATAACCAACATTGGATATTGTAAGAGTGTAATTTTTCCCTGCATCAAGTGTTACATAAAATTTCCCTTCTATGTCTGCAAGAACTTGCTTGCCAGCTCCCTCAATTACAATAGTAGCTCCCGGTAAAGCTTCATTTTTTGCATTTATTACCTTACCGGTAAGTTTAATGGTTTGAGTCTGTGCCTGAATAGAAAAAAGGGAAGTAAGAAACAGCACACTTAACAGTAATCTCAGCCTGAAATACATATTCGGTTATTTCCGGCAAAGGTGGCCTTGGAAAATTACCTGCATATTACTGTCCTGTTAAGTAATTGTGACGATAGTATTACCGGAATGTTAAGCATCCATTAGAGCGGAGATTAAAATGTAACAATACCAGTAAAACGCAATTGCAATATATCCTGTGCCGGGCTTTTGAGATAGGCCAGGTCGCCTTGTAGCTTCAGGTTATGCCGGAAGAAGTAGTGCGAATAGCCCAACACATATTCATTTAGCTTTACTAAATAGTTTTTAACCCTGTCATCAGGTTTTGTAAATCCATATCTCGCTGATATCTCATTGTTTTTTGAAACCAGATAGCCTGTTTGAAGCATCAGGCCTGTACCACTATAAACAGCATTTACTTTGGATGGGTTTGTCGGGTTAATGCTTATACCGTTATCAGAAATCCGGCGGTACAATTCTCCTGTTACTGACCAGCCTTTTTTCTTCAGCATAAAATCAGTTCCAAAATAATGAATATCTGCATGTTGGTTATTAAAAAGATATTCGCCCAGTTGCCCGGCCACCCTGCTGGTTTTGTTATTAAAACTGTAAACAAAGCCAAGAGAAAGTTTCAGCTTTTCTTCAAAATACAGGTCAGCTTCTATAAAGTCCCCATTGTTTTTAAATACGCCAAAGGGTAATATTTCAGACCGCAGCGAATAACATAAACCGGTTGATTTGTCTGAAATAATGCGGCCTTCGCCAGAAGTAATTGCCAGCGTATTACTTAGAATGGTTTGCTTTCCTACTTTATTGGTATTGGAAATCCAGAATCCTTTATCCCTGTCTAAAGTAAACAGTGCATTGGTATTAGACCTGTCAACAAATTGTAAATTACCTGAAGAAGTTTGCCGTTGCCGGTTACCGGGCAGCTTTGTTTGTCCAAAACCAAATCTCCAATGTTTATTCGGAGCATAGAAAAGCATTGCATCCCGGAGAAAAAGATTGTTTGCAACACCAGTATTATCTGATGCTACATCTCTTTGAGAAAAGCAAAGTTGAATCCGGTAGGAAAATCGTTTGCTAACGGCACTGCCGGCAAAATTCAGCCTTAGGCGGCGAATGGAGAAGTCAACAGAATTGTTATTGTTGTTATTCAGGTCAATTCTTGCCTCTGCCAGACTTTGAATACGTCCGCTTATACCGAGGGAAAATGAACTGTCTTGGGAAGAAAACGTAATGGGTTTACCAAAGTGTGCATCAAGGTACCCATTGGCAGGATTATACTGACCGCTGACCCCTATTGATGTTAAAAGGAAAAAAAACAGGAAAAAGCGACTTATTAATGGAATCATAAGTTTGTTATTAAAAACCTGTGCAATATAAAGTCTTTGTTATTAAATTGTTACCCTAACTTTATTTATATATTAATTAATTATTAATTTTCCGTTCTCTGGCTAAGCCCTTAATCTACCCCGGTAATTTCGTAAACTGTTCCGTTAAAATAGGGACACCATAAAATTAAAACTAATGGCACTACAATCTTTCCTGAAAATCTTCATGCCGAAGAACCGGATTTTTTATGAACTGTTTGAAAAAGTAGCTTTCAACATAGAAATAATGGGGACTGTACTGAAAGCTGTGGTTGCAGAACCCGACTTTGATAAAAGGGCCGCCCTGATTACAAAATTAGAAGACCTGGAACATGCCAATGATGAGTTCACCCATAACCTGTTTACGGAACTGGGACGAAACTTCATCACTCCGTTTGACAGGGAGGACATTCACTACCTCGCCTCTTCGTTAGATGATATTGCCGATTACATAT
Source organism: Chitinophagaceae bacterium (assembly GCA_046598205.1). Classification (GTDB taxonomy): domain Bacteria; phylum Bacteroidota; class Bacteroidia; order Chitinophagales; family Chitinophagaceae; genus JJ008. The sequence goes on along the minus strand of JBKJIX010000001.1, from coordinate 2,988 downwards.
ATGCAGCGGGTAAAAAAATAAATTTCTACCGGGTCAATCCAAATGATACTGGTATGCAAAAATTTGCCGAGCTCATTGAGCAAGGAGCTGCGCAGGTAAAAATTGCCGTAGTAGAACTCCGGGATATGAAAAATATGAGAGCCATTACGGAAGCACTGGTAAAAATAAACAGCATTGAAAACCAGGCTGATGATGTGTTCGACTTCAGCATTGAAAAATTATTTGCCTCCGAACCTGATGCCAAAGAAGTAATCAAGAAAAGAGAGATTTACCAGGTAATGGAAATTGTAACCGATAAATGTGAAGATGCAAGTAATGTGATAGAGTCTATCATTATTAAATATGCTTAAATCAATTAGCTAATCAGCCAATGTGCTAATATGCTAATGACTACAAACTGTAGTAACTATTATTAGCACAATTAACACATCAGCACATTATCACATTCGTTTATGACACCTTTTCTTATAACCATAATAGTTCTGGCACTTATTTTTGACTACATCAATGGTTTTCATGATGCTGCAAACTCAATAGCCACTATTGTATCTACCAAAGTACTTACCCCTTTTCAGGCCGTGTTATGGGCAGCATTATTTAATTCTGTTGCCTTTTTTATTTTTAAGGATCATGGAGTAGCAGATACAGTAGCCAAAACAGTAAAGCCTGATTTGGTTGGCGACGGGATGAGTATGCAGGTAGTAATATTTTCAGGATTGATAGCAGCCATCTGTTGGAATTTATTAACCTGGTGGTTTGGTATTCCTTCATCCTCATCGCATACATTGATAGGTGGGTTTGCAGGTGCTGCGGTAGCTGCAGGCGGGTTTGCAGCAGTCAATTCATCCATCATTCTTAAAACTGCCGCATTCATCTTTTTGGCACCCATTGTTGGTATGATAATGGCATTTCTAATGTCCTTATGGTTTTTGAGTTCTTTTAAAAAGGGGTGGACTTCAAAAATCTTTTCCATATTAGTAATCATTTTTGTTATTATTTTTCTCTATTCCAGCCTCCAGGTTGACAGGGCTATTGTTTCCAAAAAAACAGACTACGATAATTATATTTTACAAGTTATTTTCTATTCAAAGAATTTTAAATGGATACTCTTGTCTCTCATTTTACTTATCATGGCCATTTTTGCCCTATATCTCAATAGGCTAAATACACACAAGGCCAATCAATGGTTTAAAAAATTACAGTTGATTTCTTCAGCTGCTTTTAGTATAGGCCATGGTGGTAATGATGCACAAAAAGTAATGGGTATTATTACAGCGGCATTGATAGCAGGAGGGAGCATTAGTCAATTCAGTCAAATGCCCAATTGGGTACCCATCGCCTGTTATGCCGCCATCGGAATAGGAACTATGAGCGGCGGTTGGAAAATTGTAAAGACGATGGGAACAAAAATTACAAAAGTTACTCCCTTTGAAGGTGTTGCCGCAGAAACTGCGGGTGCTGTTACCTTGTTTGTAACAGAAGCCCTGAAAATACCTGTAAGCACAACACATACTATTACCGGTGCCATTATGGGGGTGGGAGCCACTAAAAGGCTTTCAGCAGTACGATGGGGAGTAACCTTCAGTCTTGTTTGGGCATGGGTACTAACCATTCCGATTAGCGGGTTGCTGGCAGCAGGTGTTTATTTTGTAGTTAAACTTTTTATTTAATCATTTCATACTCATTAAATAAAAAATCCTGACTTTTGTCGGGATTTTTTATGAGTAAAATATTAGTTACAGGCGGCTGCGGCTACATCGGATCTCACACCATCGTTGACCTTATTGAAAATGGCTACGAAGTTATTTCTGTAGATAACAACTCCCGGTCAAATGACAATGTGCTGAAGGGCATTGAGCAAATAACCGGGGAAAAAGTAAAGAACTACAAGGTTGACCTCTGCAACTTCGATGACACATTCGCCATTTTTCAGGAGAATGAAGACATCACAGGCATTATCCATTTCGCCGCATATAAATCCGTTGGTGAATCGGTTAACAAACCGCTGATGTATTTTGAGAATAATCTTACTTCCTTAATCAACCTGCTGAAATGTGTGCAGGAGTTTCAAACACCACATTTTGTTTTCTCTTCTTCCTGTTCGGTGTATGGTAACCCGGATGAAATTCCCGTAACAGAAAAAACGGTTCCTAAACCGGCAGAATCACCGTACGGATATACCAAACAAATGGGTGAACAAATTGTACATGAGTTTGCCAAAAGTTCCGGCACGCAAAGTATCCTGTTGCGTTATTTTAATCCTGCCGGTGCACACCCTTCCATTGCTATTGGCGAAATGCCTGCGGGTAAACCAGAAAATCTAATCCCTGCTATTACACAAACGGCTATCGGCCGCATCCCTAAATTATCTGTGCATGGAAGCGATTACCCAACGAGGGATGGTTCCTGCATCAGGGATTATGTTCATATCTGTGATCTGGCCAATGCTCATACTTTATCATTAAGATATTTAGAAGGAGAAAAAAGCAGCCGGGTATGTGAAGTCTTCAACCTCGGCAGTGGCAATGGTGTTTCCGTACTGGAAGCTATTCATGCTTTTGAAAAAGTGAGTGGTGTAAAACTGAATTATGAACTCGGCCCCCGCCGCCCTGGTGATGTGGTAGCTGTATATGCTAATAACGATCTGGCTAAAGAACTACTCGGCTGGAACCCACAATTTTCGTTGGAAGACATGTTGAATACTGCCTGGAAATGGGAAATAAGGGTAAAGGCAGATGAAACAGTTTTTACCAGTCAGCCGGGAGAGCTTAATTAGCAATAATCAATTGACAATAGACAATAGGCAAATTCCAAAGACCAGAACTACACTTTAGGTTAAAAATATATTATGGCTGCAATTAGTGTAAAACATACTAATACCATTTAGACATTAAAAATACTCTTAAAGGTTTCTTTATAGAATTGGTTACCACAAATTGATTTTATAAGTTCGGGTGTTACCAGGTTTGTAATTTCGGATAACTTGTT
>JBKJIX010000138.1:0-7987 GCA_046598205.1 Chitinophagaceae bacterium | reverse complement strand
AAAATTTCTTGTCAATGTTCTGCCCGGCAATGCAGATAATTCTTCACCATACCATTCTTTGCTTCCGGCCAAAAAATTTACGGTGTCTAATTCATGAAAATATCTGTCTGAAAAACTGGTAACAGTAAGATTAGGTGATGTAACCAATGGGGCAATAGGAATCCGTTTCCCTGTTCCTCCAACACTTAAAAAATAGTAGGATTTATCGCTGAAAAGATTTTTGCGGTGCGAAAATCGGAGATTGGTTGAATCTTTCACCCATTGATCCGGGCCATTAGCATAAAAAAGGATATAATCTGATCCATTTAGCACCCCGTCGCCTCCATCCACTACTTGAATCGCATTTTCTTTTAAATCATCTGACCACAACCCGGCATTGGCTTCGGCCAGCATTTGTCCGCCATTTCCATACAGTCTTATAGAATTTGAAGAAAGATTGCCGGTATTTACCCCAAGGTTGTTGAGAAATGGAATATCTATTTTGTAAACTCCTGAAACCTTCACACTCAGCTTGTACCAATTGCCGGTTGCCAGCAGAGAATTGGGGGTATAATTTCGCTGTGCTGCTGACAAAAAAGAGCAGGCAAAAAACCATCCCATCAAAACTAAATACCGGCTCGTCCTCATAGCTGTAAAACAACGGTTTAAAGGGATTATCCCCCTGAAAAAAAGTATTTCTGCGTACCTGTTTATCCCTAAAGTATATATATTCGCAAATCAGCGAGGTAAAAGATAACCCTAGTGCAATATTTTTACCTCATCTGGCGTTAAATTTATTCCAATTCATAGGTTTATGCAAAAAACAATGAGAAACTTAGCAATCCTGTTATCCTGTGTGGTGCTTTTAGCATCTTGTAAAAACGGTGGTCTGTTTAAGAAAAAACAAGACAAGTCGGACGTTACCGGCTGGAACTACAACGACAAAAACATGGGTGGCTACCAGGTGTCCAAGTCCAAAGAACAGGGACTCGGCCCGGGCCTTGTGTTTGTTCAGGGTGGTACGTACACCATGGGTCAGACAGAAGAAGATGTAATGGGCGACTGGAATAATATTCCCCGCCGTGTGTCAGTCCCGTCTTTTTATATGGACAAAACAGAAGTGGCAAACGTTCACTACCGTGAATACCTGCACTGGTTAACAAGAGTTTTTGACCCTTCTGATCCCGCCAATCTTAAAATTTTAGAGGCAGCCCTTCCCGACACTTTAGTTTGGAGAAGTGAGTTAAGTTATAATGAGCCACTGGTTGAATTTTATTTCCGCCATCCTGGTTTTAATGAATATCCCGTAGTGGGTGTTAGCTGGAGGCAAGCTCATGATTTTTGTCTCTGGAGAAGTGATAGGGTGAATGAGGTAACATTAAAAGACAAAGGCTTTATCAATAAAGCAAACCTGAAACCCGGCGCACAACAGGGTGAAAATAATTTTACTACTAAATCTTATGTATTAGGATTATACACCGCCCCTCCCGGCAGCATTAAAGCAAAAAAAGGCGAACCTAAACCTACTACTGCCACGTTAGAGTCAGGAATTCTGTTGCCAGATTATCGTCTGCCTTTTGAAGCTGAGTGGGAATATGCAGCTTATGGTTTGATTAACCAAAACCCCCGCCCTTCTTCTAAAGAAGGAAAAAGAGGTGAGGAATTACAATCTAACAAACAGGTTTACCCTTGGGCACAAAATATCAATGGTCTTCGTGACACCCGTCATGGAAGCTGGCAAGGTCAGTTCCTCGCCAACTTTAAAAGAGGTTCTGGTGACAACGCCGGTGTGGCTGGTGGTTTGAATGACCGGGCTTTTTACACCGCCCCTGTAAATTCATTCTTCCCTAATGGATTTGGTATTTATAATATGGCAGGTAACGTAAGTGAGTGGGTGGAAGATGTGTATCGTCCTTTATCAACACTTGACTTTGATGACATGCCTGCTCCTATGCGTGGTAACAAATACATGAAGATCTATAAAAACTCAAATGGGGAAGCTGAAATTGACAGCGTTGGCCGTGTGAAAATGACGGCTGTAACTGACGAGGAAAGCAAGAACCGCAGAAACTACCAGAGAGGTAATGTTATTAACTTCCTCGATGGTGACTCATTATCCCAGGCAGAATATGGCTATGCAAAAACAACATTGGTAAGTGATAAATCAAGAGTGTATAAAGGTGGTAGCTGGAACGACAGAGCTTATTGGCTCACCCCAGGTAGTCGCCGCTTCCTTGAAGAAGATCAGGCTTTAAGTACACTTGGTTTCCGTTGTGCTATGGATCGTATGGGCAGCCCTGAAGGCAACGGACGTAAAACTGGTCAGCATTACAAGCCTCGCAGACAACGTTAATTCTAGTTGATAAAATAATTTTAAACCCTCCTCCTGAGCTTGTCGAAGGATGGAGGGTTTTTCTTTGCCCACCGAAGCTTTAGCGAAGGCGGGTTTGCACTATTATTGTACTATGTTACTTTTGCTTTATGTCTATCGAACAGTTATACAACATTTATAAGCAATATCCTTCTGTACAAACTGATACAAGAAAGCTGAAAGAAGGCGACATCTTCTTTGCCCTGAAAGGAGAAAATTTTAATGGCAACAGCTTTGTAGAAAAAGCCATAGAAGCCGGCGCTGCTTATGCGGTAATAGATGAAGAACAGTATGCTGTATTCGGAAAAACGGTTTTAGTGGATGATGTACTAACGGCATTACAGCAACTTGCCAAACATCACCGGGAACAATTTATCAACTTGCCTGCCGACAGGCATGTTCCCTTTATTGCCATTACAGGCAGTAATGGAAAAACGACAACGAAAGAATTGATTAATGCTGTTCTTTCTTCTACTTTCAAAACTTATACAACTGAGGGAAATCACAATAATCATATCGGCGTTCCGCTAACTATTTTAAAAATAAAAGATGACGCAGAACTGGCAGTAATAGAAATGGGAGCTAATCATCAGCATGAAATTGCATCCTATTGTACCTATGCCCTGCCCACTCATGGCTTAATTACCAACTGCGGCAAAGCCCATCTCGAAGGTTTTGGCGGTGTGGAAGGTGTTAAAAAAGGAAAAGGCGAATTGTTTGATCATTTGCGGGGCAACAATGGGGCTGCCTTCGTCATGTGGGATTATGAGTACCTGCAGGAAATGTGTAAAGGCATTTCAACTGTTATAAAATATGGTACCAATAATGCTTCACTAGAAGGTACGATAGTTCAAAGTGAACCTTTCATTGAGGTTACTATCAATAAAGGGGCAGATATATCTTCAATAAAAACACAGTTAGTAGGCGATTATAACCTGCCTAATATATTGGCAGCGGTGGCTGTCGGAAAACATTTCAATGTAGCTGATTATAAAATTAAAGAAGCGATAGAAAATTACTCTCCTTCCAATAGCCGTTCACAATTAATAGAAAGAGGCTCCAATAAAATTATCCTGGATGCCTACAATGCCAACCCGAGCAGTATGAAACTGGCGATAGAAAATTTTGCAAAAATCCATGCCGTTAATAAAGTTTTGTTGCTGGGTGCAATGGCTGAATTAGGTGATGACAGCCTTGCTGAACATAAAGAAATTATTGAACTGCTTAAACAGTATGAATGGGAAAATGTGGTGCTGGTTGGAGGTGATTTTTTGAAGATTGAACATCCTTACCTGCAATTTCAAAATGCAGAAGAAGCAAAAGAATGGCTGCAGCAACAGCATTTTGAAAACACCTATTTTCTTATAAAAGGCAGCAGGAGTATGAAAATGGAAACCGTACTGGAACCTTAACTTTACTACATGAACTGGAAACAACTCTTCCCGCAATTTGAACCTGAATTAATAGCCGTAATTGAAAAAGAAGCCGTGCAAAGAAGTTTTAATGCCGGTGATATCATCATGCGGACAGGACAATATATAAAGTCCACCGCACTGGTATTGGAAGGCCAGATAAAAATATACCGGGAAAATCAGGACGGCGGTGAGTTCCTGATGTATTATCTCGGTCCCGGCCAGGCATGCGCCGTCTCCATGATTTGTGCCATACAATCACATACCAGTGAAATAATGGCCAAAGCCGAAGAAAATACGGAAGTACTGATGATACCCATACAACTGATGGATGATATGATGAATAAATACAAGAGCTGGTACCAGTTCGTTATCCAAACTTACAGAAGCAGGTTTGATGAATTATTATCCGTGGTTGATAACATTGCTTTTCGGAATATGGATGAAAGATTAGAGTTTTATCTGAAACGACATATAGAAAAAACAGGAAAGGAAAACATTGAACTCTCTCATCAGCAAATAGCAGACGACCTCAACAGTTCCCGGGAAGTAATTTCAAGGCTGCTGAAAAAAATGGAGCAGCGGAATATGGTAAAGCTTCATCGCAATATGATTGAACTTGTGTAGCAGCAATTAATGCTGTGATTTCTGTCACATTGTGAGAAAGGTCTTTGGTCTAATCTTGCATAAATTATTTACATGGAAATCATCGGCTATATTGCTTCTCTCGTTATCGGTATATCCCTCGGTCTTATTGGTGGTGGAGGTTCCATTCTTACTGTTCCCGTATTAGTTTATCTTTTTAATGTAGAGCCGGTTGTCGCCACGGCTTACTCACTTTTTATTGTAGGCTTATCCAGCCTTGTTGGGGCATTTCCAAAATATAAGCAAGGACAGGTAAATCTTAAAACAGCATTGATTTTCGGCCTTCCATCCATAGCCGCCGTTTTTGCAACAAGGAAATTTATTGTTCCCAAAATACCTAAAGCAGTTTTTACCATTGGAGATTTTGTCGTTACTAAAAGCATCCTGATGATGGTTTTGTTTGCCATCCTTATGGTTTTTGCTTCGATATCAATGATTCGGGATAAAAAGAAAAAAGAAGAGGCTGCAGTTGCTGAACAAAAGTTCAATTACCCGATGATATTAATGGAAGGTGCTGTAGTAGGAACACTTACGGGGCTGGTAGGTGCTGGCGGTGGCTTTCTTATTATCCCTGCATTGGTATTATTAAGTAACCTGCCAATGAAACAGGCAGTAGGAACTTCTTTACTCATCATAGCTGCTAAGTCTTTGATTGGCTTTACCGGTGACCTATCGAATTACACTATGGATTGGAAGTTATTACTCACTGTAACTGCATTAGCAATAGCCGGCATTTTTATAGGTGATGCACTCAGCAAAAAAATTGATGGCAACAAATTGAAAAAAGGATTTGGCTGGTTTGTTCTGGTAATGGGTATTTATATAATTGTAAAAGAATTATTCTTCCCCGGCGGTGGCGGTCATTGATTGTGATTGATGTCACTGTATAGAATTATTCAATATACGAAATTTGACATTCAATAATAAAATCTAAAAACAAAAAAATGATAGTAGAACAAATTTATACCGGTTGCCTTGCACAAGGTGCTTACTACATTGAAAGCAATGGCGAAGCAGTTGTAATTGACCCGCTGCGTGAAGTGATGCCATATATTCAAAAGGCAGAGCGAAACAATGCAAAAATTAAATACGTTTTTGAAACACACTTTCATGCTGACTTTGTAAGTGGCCATCTTGACCTGAGCAAAAAAACAGGAGCTCCAATTGTATATGGTCCTAATGCAAATCCCGAATTTGAAGCACATATCGCCAAAGATGGTGAAGAGTTTAAAGTAGGTGACATAACATTGAAGGTGTTGCATACTCCCGGTCATACGATGGAAAGCACAAGCTATTTACTTAAAGATGAAACTGGAAAAGATGTAGCATTGTTTTCAGGTGACACATTGTTCATTGGTGATGTAGGTCGCCCTGACCTGGCACAGAAACTGGTAACAGATTTGACACAGGATAAATTAGCCGGATATCTTTTCGATTCTCTCCGTAATAAAATTATGCCCCTGGCAAATGATATCATTGTTTATCCTGCACACGGTGCTGGCAGTGCCTGTGGTAAAAACATGAGTAAAGAAACTACTGATACACTCGGCCATCAGAAAGAAACAAATTATGCACTCCGTGCAAATATGACAAAAGAAGAGTTTATTAAAGAAGTAACAACCGGACTGGTAGCACCACCTGCATATTTCCCATTAAATGTAATGCTGAATATACAAGGTTATGAAAGCATTGATAAAGTACTGGAAAGAGGTCAGCATGCTTTAAGCCCTAAAGCATTCGAAGCCGCAGCTAATGAAACCAGTGCATTGATATTAGACACAAGAGACCCGCAAACATTTGCCAAAGGTTTTGTTCCTAATTCTATCAACATTGGTATTGATGGAAGTTTTGCACCTTGGGTAGGTGCCATGATTCCTGATATAAAACAAGAGATTCTGCTCGTTACCGATGAAGGTCGTGAAGAAGAAGTTATAACAAGACTGGCCCGGGTGGGATATGATTATACCATCGGATACCTGAAAGGGGGATTCAACGCCTGGAAGAACGCAGGCAAAGAAGTTGACCAGATTACTTCTATCAGTGCCGATGAGTTAGCAGCAATTATGAGCAAAGAGAAAGTGAATGTGCTGGATGTTCGTAAAAATAGCGAATTCCTGAGTGAACATATTGTTGATGCCGAGAATGCCCCACTTGATTTTATTAATGATAGCATGGCGCAGATAGACAAAAACAAAACTTATTATGTACACTGTGCCGGTGGTTACCGTTCTATGATTTTTAATTCCACACTCCGGGCAAGAGGTTATGATAACCTGGTAGATGTAAAAGGTGGTTTTAAAGAAATTAAAGAAAGCGGCAAGTTCGACGTTAGTGATTATGTGTGCCCTTCGACACTGTTATAAATATTGGTTGGTTAAATGCCTTAAAAAAGGCAAGGTTTAATGGTTAAACTCCGGCCGGGGTTTTTGCCCCGGCTTTTTTCTTCAATTAAAAATTTAATAATAATAAATAGCATAAAGGAATTAGTAAAAAATCCATCCACTGTTGTAGTGGATGTACGAAGCCAATGGGAATATGAGGCCAATCATATACCCGGTGCTAAAAATATTCCGCTGGAAGAAGTTCCTTATAAAGTGGAAGAGTTCAAATCATTTAAAAGCCCCATCGTTCTGTATTGCAGGAGTGACAACAGGAGCGGAATGGCGGTAAGTATTTTAATACAAAATGGTGTTGCAAATGTGTACAATGGCGGTGGCCTTGGCGATGTGCAGTTCCTGCTAAACTAATAAGCTATGTTAGCCCTCTTAAAGAAATTATTTGGCGGTGCATCAGTTAACTATAAAGAACTGGTGAGTAATGATGCTATTATTGTAGATGTCCGTTCAGCCAGTGAGTATAAGGCGGGCCATATTCCCGGTTCAAAAAATTTTCCGGTGGATAATATCCGCAGCAAAGTAGCCGAGTTGAAAAAATTCAACAAACCTGTTATTACTGTTTGCCGCAGCGGTGCCAGAAGCAGTATGGCAAAAGGAATTTTAAAATCTGCCGGAATAGAAGTGTACAACGGTGGGCCATGGACAAGTTTGAAAAACAAACTATAACTTGTAGTATAGAAACCCAACACATGAATAAGAAACTTCTTTTTGCTTTTGCCGTCCTGTTCTTCTCCTTACAATTGTTTGCACAAACCACAAACAAATCTGAAAAAGTGCAGCACCGAGTAATAATACAACTTACCAGCAACGACACCCTGGTCTGGAAAGGGTTAATGAACAACATAAAGAATATGAAAAATGGCTGGGGCGATAGTGTTTCAATTGAAGTAGTAGCACATGGCCCTGGCATTGATTTTCTTGTAAAGGATAAAACAACCCAACAGGAGAGAATTGCTTACTTTAAATCAAAAGCTGTGGTATTTGTTGGCTGTGAAAATACATTGACAGAAAGAAAAATTCCAAAAGAAAGTATAATACCCGAAGCTGGTTTTGTAAAAATGGGTATCGGTGAAGTTATTCTGAAACAGGAACAGGGATGGAGCTATATTAAAGTTGGCTTCTGATAAAAGCAAATATTTAAGTATTCCCCAACCATCACTTCTCAGCCATAATTTATCAGGGAC
>JBKJIX010000099.1:0-5516 GCA_046598205.1 Chitinophagaceae bacterium | reverse complement strand
CTGCTTTGTAAATATTTCGGTGGCAAGTTAGTGGTAAATGAAAAAGTGCTGGAACATGTAAAGTATTTATTTGAAATAGTCTTTCGCCGTCCCGGGCCAATGCTGGAACGAAACCTGAAGCAGGCTGAAGTACCTGATGTATGCACGGTGTTGTATAATGCAAGGGGAACTGCACCCGGAATGTTGTTCAAAAAAGACGAGAAGGTTTTCATTTCCCTACCCGGTGTGCCACATGAAATGAAAGGCTTAATGATAAATGAAGTAATTCCAAGATTGCTTTCAACATTCACTTTGCCGGCCATTATCCACCAAACTGCCTTTACTTTCGGACAAGGTGAATCCATGCTGGCCGAATTGCTGAAAGATTTTGAATCTGCCCTGCCACCACATATCAAATTGGCTTACCTGCCCAATTACGGTATGGTAAAACTAAGACTGACTTCAAAGGGAGATAATAAAGAAGAAGTAGAGAAAGAACTAACCCCTTATTTTGAAAAATTGCAGGAACTGGTAAAAGAATTTCTTGTTACCAATAAAGATGAAGGACTGGAAGCGGTGATTGGGCAACTACTAAAAGCAAGAAGTAAAACAATGGCGACCGCCGAGAGCTGTACTGGTGGTTATATTGCTCATTTAATTACCAGCATTGCGGGTTCATCAGCTTATTATCAGGGATCGGTGGTAAGTTACTCCTACGAGGCGAAGGAAAATATATTGGGTGTAAAGCCTAAGACATTGGAAACAAACGGAGCCGTGAGTGAGGAAACCGTAATAGAAATGCTGGCCGGTGTCATAAAAACATTGAATGTGGATTATGCTCTTGCCGTTTCCGGCATTATGGGTCCCGATGGCGGTACGGATGAAAAACCGGTCGGCACTGTATGGATTGCTGCTGGCAACAAAGAAAAAGTGGAAACGCTGAAACTGAATCTCCGGTTTGACCGGCAACGAAATATTACCATAACTGCAAATAATGCACTCAATTTTTTGAGAAAATTTATACTTAAGCACTAAGATTTTGTTGATTAAACCCGATTAGAAGGAAACATTTACCTTTGACCCATTAAACGATTGCTGTTATTATTGCCCATCCGTGTTACTACAGTACAAGTGTGATTAATTTATTTTCTTCCTCTGGAAGAAAATAAATTAACAGACCTTTGGTCGCAACGAAGATGATAGTAGCAATGCAGCTGACAAACAAATAAAAAATGTATGGCTATAGTTGATTTAGTAATGCCGAAGCTGGGTGAAAGCATCATGGAAGCTACTGTGCTCAAATGGCATAAGCAACCGGGTGATACTATTCAAATGGATGAAACACTGCTTGATATTGCTACGGATAAAGTGGACAGCGAAGTTCCCAGCACTGCCGCCGGGTTGATAGAAGAAATTTTATTTAACGTAAACGATGTGGTACCTATAGGTACTGTGATTGCAAGAATTAAAACAGCTTCGAATGATGAGTTTCGGACTACGGGCAATACTCCGATAGTGCCTATAGCAGAAAAAGTTCAGGAAGCTGTGGTTGTTGAGACAGTTCAACCCCAAACCTCCAACCTCCAAACTCAAACTTCAAACGGTTCATCCAATCGTTTTTACTCTCCGTTGGTGTTGAATATTGCAGCCAGTGAAGGTGTGAGTATGACAGAACTCGAAAATATTCCGGGTACAGGTAATGAAGGTCGGGTGACGAAGAAAGACATTTTACAATTTGTGAGTAACAGGAAGTCACCAACCCAAAGCCAACAGTCCACAATAACTACCCCAAGGGAAATTTCTATCCCTGTTTCAAGAATTGAGCAGCAAAACACAGTAACTCCTTCAGCTGGTTCAGGACAGCAACTGACCACTTATACCGGCAATGTAGAGATAATTGAAATGGACCGGATGCGGAAACTGATTGCTGACCACATGGTGAGGAGCAAACACACCAGTCCGCATGTTACCAGCTTTACCGAAGCTGATGTAACTAACCTGGTGCAATGGAGAGATAAAGTGAAAAAAGATTTTGAGAAAAGAGAAGGTTCAAAAATTACCTTTACACCGCTCTTTATTGAAGCAATAGTTCGTTGCATTAAAAAATTTCCATTAATTAATTGTTCGCTGGATGGCAACAATATTATTATCAAAAAAGATATTAATATCGGTATGGCTACCGCTTTGCCAAGTGGCAACCTGATTGTGCCGGTTATTAAAAATGCTGACCAGTTAAATCTTGTCGGATTGACGAAACAGGTAAATAATCTTGCTGATGCTGCCCGAAACGGCAAGCTGAAAGCTGATGATACACAGGGCGGCACTTTTACATTGACCAATGTAGGAACTTTTGGCAGTTTGATGGGGACACCGATTATTAATCAACCACAGGTAGCGATACTGGCTGTTGGAGCTATTAAAAAACGTCCGGTTGTAATTGAAACTTCTGCTGGCGACAGCATTGCTATCCGCCACATGATGTATTTAAGTATGAGCTACGATCACCGGATTGTGGATGGAAGTTTGGGTGCTACATTCCTGACAGCAGTTGCGAAAGAGTTGGAGAATTTTAAGAGTGACAGGGAATATTGACCACTTATTATATAGATTAATAAATGATTATTCAAATCCTGGACTGTGTTCAGGATTTTTTATTCCGTAGGAACACCATAGGTTTCTCCTTTGAAAATAAATTTATCCCCTTTCCGTTTTATCTTAAATAAATTATCGTAATCTGAATCTTTAAAATCGCCGGGAACAACGGTGGAACCGCATAACTTATTGGCAATATCATCAATGGTATTGGAATGACCTACTATCAACACATTACCTTTCGCAATCAATTTTAGTGTTGAAATAAAAGCATCCGTTGAATCCTTTTTAGGATTATAATATTGTGTTTGAACAGAAGCCAGGTATTCATCTAATGGTTTGGCAGTATTAATAGTTCGTTTATAGTTAGTTGAAAAAATGTAACGGATATTCTCTCCTTTTAATCTATCCTTTAAAGCAAGTGCTCTTATATTCCCCGAATCGGATAGCGGCGGATCATTAGCTTCTAATACCGACATGCCAGGTAATGGTTTTGCCTTTTCAGCATGCCGGACGATATAAAAAGTATTGCCACAGGAAGACAAGACAATCAGTATCAAGACAGTAAAAAGTAATCTCATAACACAATATTTTTTAACAACTAAAATTAAACTTCCCTTTCATTTATTCCATCTTTTTTGTAAATTAGTTTATCTAAACCCAGTAGCACTATGAAACAGTTATCCGAAACCTGGTTTGCCGAAGGCCGTATTGACTTCGAACTAAAGAAATACACCCTGCTTGCCTACTTGCAAGAAGTAAACAAGCATTTCAACGAAAATAAACTTTATCCCCAACTGGCGGATATGATTTTTCATTACAACAATATTGTGGCTTTTCGTGAAAACAAAAAATATCTGCAGGAACATTTCCCAAAAAAGATTACAGGGTTACAGATGCAAAAACTGCAATTGCTATATGAACAGATGATAGAAGACGATGAACTGATGCAGGAGCTGGAAGATATTATTCAGTACTCGGCCGGGAAAATAAAAAATACCATTCACAACGGAACAGAAATTTATGAATTTGTATCAGAAAAAATAAATATAACCCCTGTCGGAATTATTCCGTTAGACATACAAGAGGGTTATTTCTTTTTAAGCAGCGGCCGGGGGAAAAGCACCGCCGTGTATCACTACCGACTTTCCATTTTTGAAAAACATGATGAAAAATACCGCAGCATAAGAACCTTGTTTATTGATAACTGGCAACGAAGTATTGCCAGCACTTACGAACATATAAAATCAGAATTGATCCGGCACTGGAAAGACTTGCCTAACCCGGCCGTTTATTCTATTGAAACTTCACTGACTTTCCCGATAGATGAAACATTATTGCCGGTGGCAAAAAGGAGTTTGGTGAAATTTATTTCGGATGCTGCGTAAATTCGTTAACTGGTTAATTTGTTTATTAGTTTATTGGTCTTGCTATTACTAACTTTCCGAAAGTCCACACTATTTCCAATAAATGGATTCTCCTAATAAACCAATTAACTAATCAACTATTTCCAACCCCCAATCCTTCCCTTTCTTTACGGCAGGCACACCTTCCGTAATCCATTTAGCAGGTTTATCACCTTTTAGTATCCAGTCGAAGAATTGCTGCATACGGATTTGATAATCCCTCATGTCCTGTCGCTGTGTAAGGCCATGCCCTTGCCCGTTGTAATTAAACATCCAGACTTTTTTATTTAATCTTCTAAGGCCAGTAAATAGTTCAATGCCCTGGTACCAGGGAACAGCACCATCTGCATCGTTGGCCATGATGACCATGGGTGCTGTTACTTTATTTAAATGAAACAGCGGAGAATTTTCCAAATACAACGGTAGCTTTTCCCATAAGGTTCCGCCGATACGGCTTTGTGTTTTCTCATATTGAAACTGGCGGGCCACGCCGGATTCCCATCGTATGCCGCCATAAGCACTTGTCATATTTGCAACCGGTGCACCGGCCCAGATTGCTTTGAATAATTTCGTCATCGTTGCTACCTGTGCAGCCTGGTAACCACCCCAGCTATGTCCTTGCAAAGCCATATTAGTACTGTCAACCCACCCTTTTTTTACCAATGCTCTTGCTCCGCTCACTATATAATCATACGCATTCTTTCCCGGATGGCCGACGGTGTAATGTATATCAGGAATAAAAATGATGTACCCACGGCTGACAAAAAACGGAACATTGATTGCACTGCGGATTGGTGCCGGTTCTTTGTAATCATACAACTGGTCACTCAAGGTTTCATAGAAGTAAACAATCATCGGGTATTTTTTCTTCAGGTCAAAGTCTTCTGGTTTATAAACAACACCAGTTGCACTTTTTCCATTGTAAGCTTTCCAATTAAAGAGTTCGGAGGTGCCCCAATTATAATTTTTCTGTTGCGGATTGGTAGAAGAAAGCCTGTTCCCATCGGGGCCTTCCTCCGTTTCGTGCCAGTAATACAAATTTGGCGGTTCGCTAAATGATTCCATTGTAAAAATGAAATAGTCGGCACTTTTTGACTTTATAACCTGGCTTATCCTATGCGCATCATCACTATGGATTGGCAGTAATTGTTTGCTAATCGAATTATTGCTGCTATATAAACCCTTCCATAAACCAGCTTTCTTATTTATTTCATTGAAAGTTTGAAAGACTAATGGCTGTTCTTTTTTTATAAATCTCTCCTCAGGGTCGGTTTGTACATATCGGTATTGCACCTTTTTATCCCGGCCACCAATGATACTTTGTGGGGCCAGTTTTGATTTTACATCAATTTTCCATGCCCCATACCTGTCGTAAATAAAAACAGCCTCGTCATTTTCCTCCCATTTCATTATACCGTAAGACCCCGGCTCATCAGGCAATTCAATTTCCTCATTCCATAAAGGTACTTTTATTGTTGAAGTAATATTTTTTGCAGCACTACCATCCCAGGCAAAATAATGCCGGGCTTTCCTGTCGTA
>JBKJIX010000049.1:0-16689 GCA_046598205.1 Chitinophagaceae bacterium | reverse complement strand
GCCACGCCTGGTGCCAAACCAAAGAGAACCTGCTTTATCCTCCATGATACAGTTTACCGTATCGTTTGCAAGCCCTTCCTTTTTGGTAAAATGAATAAATGACTTTCCATCAAATTTGTTTACGCCACCTCCCAATGTGGTGAACCATAGATTGCCCGCCTTGTCTTTTGCCACAGATGAAACATCATTTTTGGAAAGCCCTTCATTGGTGGTATAGTTGATTAAAGTTCCACCTGCATTGTTTATTGATGGCTCCAGTTTGCTTATCCCGCCATTGGTAGCAAACCAGATATTGCCAGCCTTATCCTCCAGAATTTTCCTTACATCCGTTCCTGCAAGCCCATCGGCTTTGGTAAAAGTGGTAAAGGTTTTACCATCAAACTTGCTCACTCCGCTGCGTATATGACCAAACCAAAAATTGCCTTTGCTGTCCTGCAAAGTAGAACGAACATCATTATTCAAAAGCCCGTTTTCCGTTCTATAAACAATAAATGATTTGCCATCATACCGGCTCACCCCTCCGCCACTGGTGCCTATCCAGAGATAGCCGTCTTTATCTTGAAACAGGGAACTTACAAATTGGCTCTGCAGACCCTGGTCTATATTCAATTGCTGTATATCATACAAGGCATTATCATTAATACGCAGGGGCAGGGCAGGGTTTGTTTTAGGAGAAAATAATTTTACGGTTTTGCCTTTTGCAGCAAAGGGTTTACCCGTTGGCGTAGTGCCACCCAGCAGGTTTTGTATGGTGTAGCCTTGTGGGCTGTTTGTTGTATTGTGTTTGATGAGTTTGCTTTCATCTACCGGTATTTGCTGCAGGTTTTCTGTTACGGGGTAAACATTATCCATCGTTTTAACGGCACTGCTGATGGGAGTAACCGATAGCAATTTTGGTTGGGCAATGCTATCGGGGTTTATTTTTTTGCCGATGGCAGGTATGGGTATGCCGGTAGGTATTGTTTTACCATCTACGGTGGTTATGGGTTCTACTGGTCTGCCTGTTACCATATTTGTTTTGTAACCTCCCTTGGGGTTGGCTTCCCAGCTTTTGGGTGGGGTTTAGAGCGATGGCGGAGTGCTTCCATCATCTTTGGGTGCACCGGTGCAGGCTGTTAACAAGAGTAGCGGCAGGAGGAATTTAAGCTTACGCAAATTTTTGGCTGATTGGTTAATTACTGCCAGCTTATGCTGGTAACAGAATGGTAAATGTTGTGCCTTCATGTTAGTTGTTTTGTATTTTTATTTCGTCCCGATGGCTATAGGGACTCCACTATTTGCTTTTACAATATCGTAACTTAAAACAAGCCGGGCCTACGGTTCTCTGATTATATGGCTGTTTTCTATGTAACGGATTGAAATCCATTGTTACAAAATAAAATCGAGGCTACGCCTCTGCACCTTATTATTCAAGCCTACCTTTATTTCTCAAGCCAGCTTTTAGAGCCGAAGGTCCGGCACATCTTGTAACTACGGGTTTCAATCCGTTGCATATTCTAAATGTAACAATAAATCCCCTATAAGTATTAGCTGTTGCCGCTTACAGGGGAATAGTGATTTCTTAAGATGAGGATATATTGGTTTCTACTTATTATATCAATTATACATTAAAAATGAGCCATATGAAAAATTGGGATTACTGTTTCAATAGTATTCTATTACTTAGATTGCTTCGGGTTGCTTCAGAAATTCGTTATGTACGGAGATTCTTTATTGCAACCCTCGCAAGGACGAGACTCCCGGGGTGGGATAAGCCGTCAAGATCCGGAGTCTCGTCCTTGCGAGGCTATACTGCAAACTTTGATACTAAGCAGTGTCTTGAAAAAGCCGAAGCAATCTATTTGTTCAAATTAGTCTTAAAGTTATCAAGAGACCCCGGATTCAAGAATCTAATTGGTATGAAAAAAGGAATGACCCAATACAACACAAAAATGGCCGCCCCGTTAAGGACAGCCATGTTAGATTTTGATAAAGATCAGTGGAGTTAAAAACAATACTTACCTTCTGCTATCATTTTATCAGCAATTCGTCGCCTTGCATCTTTTGCATTAAAAGGTTCTGCTTTTGTAAACCGTTTCAATCCCATTAATATCATTCGCTGTTCATCGCCATCAGAAAAAGCATTCACGGCATCTTTGCCCGATTTATTTACTTTATCAGCAGCATCATAGAGATAGGTACGCATAATGTCGAGATGAAGCTGGCAAGCTGTTTCACCGTTTTGCTCCACCATCTTCATTACCCGCAGCAGCACACTTTCTGCATTAAAGGTTTCAATCGCCATATCAGCAATATTCATCAATGTTTCCTGTTCGGTATCAATCTTCATCATCAGCTTTTGTACGGCTGCGCCAGAGGTCATCAGGATGGCTTTCTTCAGGTTGGCAACTAATTTTCTTTCTTTTGCAAAAGGAGTTTCATCTTCTGCACCAAAATCAGGGATGCTCATCAGTTCTTTTTGCACCGCCATGGCAGGGCCCATCAAATCCAAACGGCCACCCATTGCTCTTTTCAATGTCATATCTAATGTAAGAAGGCGGTTAATCTCATTTGTTCCTTCATAGATGCGGTTGATACGGCTGTCACGGTAAGCTCTTGAAATGTTATACTCCGCACTAAAACCATTGCCACCATGTACCTGTACACCTTCATCTACCACATAGTCCAGCACTTCACTGCCATATACTTTCAGCATAGCACATTCAATAGCAAATTCTTCTGCACCACCCAGCAATGCTTCACTTTCCAATTTACCAGCCTCCAATAACTCATGTTCTTTATCGTCCACCCACTTGGCAGTGCGATACAAAGATGACTCACCCACAAAAACCCGGATGGCCATTTCAGCCAGCTTATATTTTATAGCACCAAAGTTGGAGATAGGTTGTTTGAATTGTTCTCTTGTTCTTGCATATTCCACTGTTCCGCTCAAAGATTTTCTGGCACCACCAAGAGCTGCTGCACAAAGTTTTAACCGGCCAATGTTGAGAATATTGAAAGCAATCTTATGTCCTTTACCAACTTCACCCAGCAGGTTTTCTGCCGGTACTTTACAATCCTGAAAATATAATTGCACCGTTGAAGAACCTTTGATTCCCATCTTTTGTTCTTCGGGGCCTTGTGTAAATCCCTCTGTTCCTCTTTCTACAATAAAGGCAGTGAATTTATCTCCATCCACTTTTGCAAACACGGTGTAAACCTGTGCAAATCCTCCGTTGGTAATCCAGCATTTCTGTCCGTTCAATATATAATACTTGCCATCATCACTCAACTTCGCAGTCGATTTTGCACCCAATGCATCACTACCACTGTTTGGCTCAGTTAGTCCATAAGCACCAGCCCATTCACCACTAATCAGCTTTGGAATATATTTTTCTTTTTGTGCTGGTGTACCAAAATATAAAATTGGTAGTGTACCAATGCCTGTATGAGCTGCAATGGCCACAGAAAATGAATGACCTGCGCCGAGATATTCATTAATGATAGTAGAGGTAACAAAGTCTTTACCCAACCCACCATATTCTTCGGGGAAAGAAGTAGCCAACAACCCTTGCTCACCAGCTTTTGTCAATAACGATTTCATCAGCCCTGGCTCCAGGTCATCAATACGGTCGAGGTTCGGATATATTTCTGCTTCCAGGAACTGGTTGCACATATCTTTTATCATCAACTGTTCTTCACCAAACTCTTCCGGAATAAACGTATCCACCGGTGATGATTCTTTAATCATCCATTCGCCGCCTTTCATCCCGATAGCTATCGGGACTGTTTTTGTTGCTGTTGCAGTACTCATTGTATTAAGGTTTTAAAGTTTTTTATTTTTTTTATTTTCCAATTCTTGCAACGGGTTTCACCCGATGCTATTCATATTTAACCCTTTCAGGGTTCTGCGCTATGAACTAAACTTCTATAAAGATCATTCAAAAAAATAGTGCTCCTTGACATAAGTCTCCCCTTTTAGCCCCGATGAAAATCGGGGTAGGAAGGGGCAGGGGTTATTTTAAATTATCATACACCACCTGTAACACTTCTTTACACACATCTATTCTGTCGGATGGTACTCCTATCAATGCCTCATTCAATGTTTCATCTGCAAGGGCCATTGTTTCTTCCTGTAATTTTTGCGCCTGCTTTGTCAGGTATATCATGTTAATCCGCCTGTCATTTTCTGAAGCTACCCGTTTAACAAGATTTGACTTTTCCAGGTTATCTACCAAACGGGTAATGCTTGGTTTATCACGGAAAGTAGCATTGCACAATTCCTGCTGGCTAATGCCTTCCTGTTTCCATAAATGATATAACACACTCCACTGCTCAATGGTAATATTTAGTCCTGCTGTGTTGAATTTCTTTTGCAGCCGCCGGGCAATAGCAGTAGATGCCTTACCGGTGATAAAGCTGTAAAGTTCCCCTCTCTTAAATTGGTTGTTTGGCATATAGTTGTTTGTGCAACTATTCAAAATTAATAGTATTTTTGAAATGTCCAAGTTAATTTCCCATAAATATTTTTCTAATTAAATGGAGCCGCTCCGTTCTAACTATAAAAGATCTGTCATTAGTTATTACCGCTTTGGCGTTGGATCCAAGGCTATAATTTGTTTTCATGGTTATGGCGAAGAAGCCGCCATCTTTGGCTTCCTCAATAACTATAGTGGCAATCAATACACTTTCTATTCCATAGACCTTCCCTTTCATGGGAAAACGGAGTGGAATGATGGACTAACCTTTACCCATTCAGACCTTCAGCAAATCGTTGAGCAAATTACTGGCAACCACCATCCAAAACTCACTCTTATGGGCTTTAGCCTGGGGGGAAGAGTAGCACTAAGCTTGTATCAAACAATTCCGGAAAAAATAGAAAAAATAATATTGCTGGCCCCGGACGGACTGAAAGTAAATAGCTGGTATTGGCTGGCCACACAAACTTGGCTGGGTAATAAATTTTTTGCCTTTACTATGAAGAAGCCTGGTTGGTTCTTAGGCTTTATAAAACTGTTGAACAAACTGAAATTAATAAATGCCAGCATTTTCAAATTTGTCAATTTCTATATTGGTGATGCAGAAGTACGACAATTGCTTTATACCCGATGGACAACTTTGCGAAAATTAAAACCCCACTTACAAAAGATAAAAGATCTCATCAGAGAAAATAAAACACCAGTAAGATTAGTGTATGGTAAGCATGACCGCATTATTCTTTCATCGGTGGGAGAAAAATTCAGGAAAGGAATGGAAGAACATTGCACATTAACTATTATTCATTCCGGTCACCAGGTACTGCATGATAAACATAGCGAAGAAATAGTGCAGGCATTATTTAGCTAATGATTGCTACTGCTTTTTTACAATATATATTGCCAGTACTGAAAACTCGTCCTGTTTTCCTCTTTTGAAATACGTTGACACATCTACTATAACATTGAAAGAATCAAATAACCACTTAGTAGATGCATTTGCATAATATTCATCATTATAGCCTGCATCATCTGTTCCTTCTGCATGAAATAAAGTTTTGAAATACTGTTTTAAGCTGTTGTTGTCCGTTTCAAACCGGCTCTTGTTTGTTGATGAATCTTTTCCCCGATAAGACTTAAACCATGAAATTGAGTTAATTAATTTAAGAGAATCTGTATCAAATATCAATGCCGGAAATTCAATGTTGGAAATAGTCCGGATGTTTTTATCCCCGGGGTAAAAATAAAAATTCCGGCAATCGGCAGTATCAATGATGTTACCAGTATTGTTAGAAGTGGTGGCACATTTCAATAACCCTTTTGACATTGAAACCGGTTTTCCCATACTGCTTTTTGTAAAGGAAACAATATCAGCAGGCCTTTTAGATTGTGAAGTGCAGCAGCTCTTTATTAATAAAAAAAGTATGGCAAAAAAAATTTGCACTAATGGTCATTTATTTGATTAATAGTTTATTCTACCCGAAATATAAAACATTGTACTGTCTATTCAAAACAATACTGTTAAAGATTTCAATTAGTTTTGTACGAATGGCTTTACTGATAATTTGCTTTTCTCTTTTTGTCATGTATGCGTTGCTGATAATTTTTTATTGGCAAAGCTGGAAAGCTATACCGGAATATGTTCCGCCCGTCTCTTCGCCTTCCATTAAAATCAGTGTTATTATCCCCGCCAGAAATGAAGAAGAAAACATCGGGCAATTGTTACAGGCATTACAGGAGCAAAATTATCCCTCCTCTTTATTCGAAGTAATTGTGGTGGACGACCACTCTACAGACGGAACATCCGGCATTGTTCAGCAATATCCATCGGTTAAATTTTTACAATTAAAAGAAGACGGCATTAATTCTTATAAAAAAAAAGCGATTGAAACGGGTATTACTGCCGCAACTGGTGAGTTGATTGTAACTACAGATGCCGATTGTGTTCCGGCACAGGGCTGGCTTAAACTAATAGCTGCATTTAAAGAAGAAAAACAATCGGTATTCATTGCAGCACCTGTTGTTATTAATTGTAATTCATCTGTAGTACAAATATTTCAGGCTATGGATTTTATGGTGTTGCAGGGAATTACCGGTGCTGCTGTATATAAAAAAAAACTGTCCATGTGCAACGGAGCCAACCTTGCTTACGAACGAAAAGCCTTTTATGCTGTAAATGGTTTTTCCGGTGTTGATCATATTGCCTCCGGTGATGATATGCTGCTGATGCATAAGATATGGAAGCAATATCCGGACAAAGTTCATTACCTGAAATCAAAAGAAGCTATTATTTCTACTGCACCAACGAAAACCTGGAAAGCTTTTTTTAATCAACGTATCCGTTGGGCCAGCAAAGCAACAGGCTATGATGATAAAAGAATTTTTTTTGTATTGCTCCTTGTTTATCTCTTCAACCTTTCCTTTCTTGCATTAGTCGTAGCAGGGTTCTTCTGCAATTATTATTGGTTGTATCTCGCAGGGCTATGGGTTGGCAAAACAGTTGCAGAGCTTCCATTTTTCATATCTCTGGCAAAATTTTTCAATAAACAATGGGCTATTAAACTGTTCTTCTTTTTTCAACCGCTTCATATTCTTTACACAATCATATCCGGCCTGTTTGGGCAGTTTGGAAAGTATGAGTGGAAAGGGAGAAAAGTGAGCTAAGAGAACTGTAGAAAGAGGAAAAAGAGAAACGGAGTATAGTTCGAAGACTCCTTCTTTCTCTTCATACTCTTGCCAGCTTTAATATTTTATTCAATAACTATTTTTCTCTTTTTTCTCCTTTAACCTCTTAGCTTATCTTTCCGTCCATGAGTCAATCTCAATCATTCCAGGCAGCTGCATGGCGACGGCTGAAAAAAAACAAAGGCGCAGTCTTTGGATTGATTGTAATTGCAATGGCAGTACTGATTGCCATTTTCGCCTATTTCATTGCTCCCGATCCTTCTCCGTTTGCCAATCGCATTATTTTAGAAATCGGTGGTGAAAAGCCGGGTTTTAAACAAAGTTTTATTAAAGTAAGAAAGGATAAAGATGTAGTGGCAAGCAGTTTTTTTACACAATTGGTTTCCGGGAAAGAAGATGTTTATTATTATGTACCGATTGTAAGTCATGAGCAAAAAGGTGATAGTACCATTGTTCAAAAATTTATTGATGAAGGATTAAGTGAACGACAAGCTTTTCATACAAAACAAATTGCTGCGACTCCCGTCATCACAAAAAAATTCCTGGTGGGTACAGATAAATATGGTCGTGATATTTTAAGCCGTATTGTAGTAGGTACAAGGGTAAGTTTAAGTGTGGGATTAATCACCGTTATCATTTCACTTAGCATTGGCCTGGTATTAGGTTCTCTCGCCGGTTATTTCCGTGGCCGCACCGATGATATTATTATGTGGTTTATCAATGTTATCTGGAGCATTCCCACTTTATTGCTTGTCTTTGCAATCACACTGGCATTGGGAAAAGGTTTCTGGCAGGTTTTTATCGCCGTTGGATTAACGATGTGGGTGAATGTGGCAAGATTAGTAAGAGGCCAGGTTCTCGGCGTTAGAGAATTAGAATATGTGGAAGCAACAAGAGCATTAGGTTTTTCCAATTTCAGAACTATAGTGCGGCATATCTGGCCCAATATTATGGGACCTGTAATAGTGATTGCCGCCAGTAATTTTGCATCAGCCATTGTTATCGAAGCTGGTTTAAGTTTTCTGGGTGTTGGTGTACAACCACCACAGCCAAGTTGGGGATTGATGATAAAGGAGAATTATAATTTTATCATTACACAAAATCCTATGCTCGCCTTAGCTCCGGGCTTTGCTATCATGCTACTGGTGCTTGCTTTTAACCTGTTGGGAAATGGATTACGGGATGCGTTGAACGTAAGGGGAAGAATTTGATCAATACAAGCACACAGACGCCGTCGGCCATAGCCTATGGCGGCGGACTATGACGCAGATGAAACAGCCTGTCCCGATTCTGTCGGGAGATAAACACAGATTTTTTTTATTTCAAAAACTTTGACATTTCCATACTAATCAGGCTGCTTAGTAATTCTGGTATTTATATCGGTTACTATCAGCATAGCCAGGCATAAAAAGAAAAGGCTTCCGATTTTATCTGTTTCAATCAGGTCGCTTAGAAAATTCAATACAATAATCATAGATAGAATTATCCCAATGACTGCCGAAACTGTTTTATAGAATATATCTGTAATCCGGTGATACAAATGCTGAGCATAATAAATCATTACTCCCAATAAAAGAAAAAAGAAAACTAATCCGGGAATCCCCTGTTCAATTGCTGTTAGCAAAAAATAATTATGTACCGTTGAATGTTCCGGGTTATCACTCACCCATGTTTTATAGGCAGGAACTGTATACCCTTTGTAATTATTGTAAAAAGTATTGGGGCCGTAGCCGGTCAGCCAATTATCTTTTATCATTCTCACCCCCGCTATCCAACGGTAAAAACGTTCTGCCGTGGAAACATCTTTTAGCTTATAGGTAGATATAAGATGCTCACTAAAGTCTTTATGAAAAATTGTTGTCTTATAATCAGGAGCATACTGCAGGTAGCGGTCGTTTCCTTTTATCCAAAAAAGCAAACTTATAGTTATAATAATCGCTGCTATATATGAATAGAACAACAATCTCTTTTTTATTAGCCAGTATGCAACAGCCCCTGCCACCAATGCCAGCCAGGCTCCTCTTGCATAAGAAAAGAATAAAGCAATCAGGGCAATAATAATTGCCGCCCCTAATAACTGTTTCACATTTTTTTTCTTGCTTAATTGAAAAAAAGCAACCAGCACCGGAATTATGCAAACCAACATGGCAGAGTAGTTCACATGATTGCGGAAGAAAGGGCTAACAGCATCATTAATCGTTTCAAAACTAAAACCCGTTTCATAATGACGAAGCAAAGCAATAATAGTCACCAGCATCATTGACCCTGCCAGCACTATAGAAGCAATCGTTATAGATTTTTTTTCTTTAAAAACAATGAGGGGTGCTACTACAAATGCGCCGATATACCAGCCTTTTGCAAGCAGGTATTTTACTGAGACTTGTTGATTGGTGGAAAAAAGCACCGTCAACAACATCCAGCACATGCCTGTTAATAACAAAAGCAATAAGGGATGCTGAAAAACATTTTTCGGCATTGCCTTTGGCGAATACAACCAATACGAAAAAAAAAGAATAGATACCAGCAGCATCAGAAATTCATCTGGAATATCTGTACCCAGTCCGGAAAAAAAATTATACTCAAAAGAAAATGGTAAAGAAGCTAGCAACAGGAAGAAAAAAAGGTTTCTTTTTTGCCAGCCTGCATAAAATAGTAAAACAGCAAAAGGAAACGCAACAAAAAAATATTGCTCTGTATATACTGCTATTCCAAGCATTGCAATGAATATTCCTGCCAGTGCAGCAAAAAGAAATTGAGATTTATTATCTGCAACTGTCACCTTGGTAAGGTTTTTCTTCTTTCCATGATTAACGCAGCAAACAAAGCGAAGAATAAACTCAATACTATCGTTGCTATCATTATCTGCATCCGCTTTGGTCTATCGGGTCGTACAGAAGCTTTGGCCTTCTCCACTATAATTAATGCTGGTGGTTTGCTGTCCACCATTAATTGGTATTCACCAATCAACTTTTCATACTGCTGTAGCTGTGCTTGCAGCGTACTATTTATGGCTGTCGTGTCAAGCTGAACCTGTAGTTTTTGTTTTCCTGCTATCAGTCCCTTTAATGTAGCTTCATTCCCTGCACTCTGAAGATCTTGATGAATCGATTGAAGCTTATCAATAATGGCATTCGCCAATTGCGGAGCCAGATTTTTATCTGTATCCCACACTTTTACTTTTAGCTCTCCGTATTCACTCTTCATTACTTTGGTATTTCCTTTAAGCCTTGTTGCTGCTTTAATTCTTGCTACGGAGTCTTTGTTTGATATTTTATAATGATCGAAGAGATTAAACTGATCGGTTACCGCCAAATAAACAGTATCGAGGCTGGCAGTTCCTAATATCATGTCCAGGTCATCCGGCGAGCCGAGTGTGGAATAAAGTGCCTGTATATTTTCATTAAATATTTTTGATTTATCGGCTGCAACAGAACTTGCTGGTACTGATGTGGCCACAGAAAGGTATTGACGGGGTTTTAAAAATGTAATAATCCCTGCTGCAAGTAGTGAAAGTATTACCACAGCAACCATTTGTTTCCACCAATTTTTTATAAGGTCAGTTATATCCGGCATTGTATGTTGGTTAAGGATGATTCTGCTTTAAAATGTTTCGCCACTTATTGAAGTCGACTAATTTAAAAAGTATTGCAGCAGCTATTGTAATAAGCCCGGCAACCGCAATAAGTACCCATCTGCTGATATTCATATTGCTGCACCAGTAATAAAATCCGCAAAGAATTACTCCTATAAAAATATACATTAACAGGGAGCGGAGGTGGATATTTATTCCTGATTTTCTTTGAACATACAACATAGCCGTAATTCCGCAAAAAAACTGACTGATTAATGCAGCAATACAGCAGCCTTTGGCTCCATAACCGGGTATCAACAGTAAATTCAATACTATATTCAGCGCCACTGCAAACAAAGTGATATAACAAAATGGCACCACCTGCCCGGTTGCCGTCATCACCGTGCCATACACCTGCACTAATGAATAGCCAACCAGTGCGGGCAAACACAATTGTAAAATTTCAATACCGGCCTTATCATTATTGTGATACAAAATCTGCTGCATCCACGGAGCAAGAAAAACAGTTGTGCAGGAAATAAACAATGAAAAAAGCAGCAATAAATGGCGGGAATTTAATATTGCTCCATCTATGTTATTTCCCCGGCTCCATTGACGGGCAATAAAAGGCAAAAGGAAAGAAGCCAGCAGGTAGCCAGCCATATTTGATGCATCAAGCAAACGGTAAGCTCCTGCATACAACCCAGCCTCGTAGGCTCCGTTTGTATGTATTCTTTCCAGTAGAAAACCATCTAACCGATAATGAACAGACATCAGCAGTACTAGTATGGCAAACGGAAAAGCTGATTGTAAAATTTGCCTGCCCGGCAGAGATTTACCAAATGAAAGTTTAATTCCTCTTTTGATAAGGATAATCAGCACAACTGTTATGGCAAGTAACGTACAGGCAATTTGCGCCTGTAAAAACCTTTCAAGAGTTATTCCTCCCCATAAAGAAGGAAAGTAAATAAAGCTGCCGCATAAGAGTATCATTAATGCTTTATCTAAAACGGAAAGCCATGCCTCTGTACTAAACCATTGCTGTGCAGTAACAATACTTCTTACAAAAACAAACAGCGATATAAGAACCTGTATAGCTATTACTCCTGCAAGTATATTCCATTGCCGGATGCCAGTTATGTATGCCACCGCAAAAACAATAGCTGCATAGATAAGGGCAAAAAGAAGTTTAATAAAAAGAAAACTACCTGCTTTATCAATAAAATTTTCGTGGTTGGCTGCTACCTGGCGGTTAAAAAAAGTTGTTAAGCCCCAGTCCAGCAAAAAACTAAAGACGATGGAAAAATTGAGCAATGAAAAATAAGTACCATACACTTCTGTACTAACATTGTTCTGCACCTGCCGGTCAATACCAAATATCCATAGCGGTTTGATGATTACGTTTAATATAATCAGCAAGCCAAGTGAAGAATAAAATTTTGAAGACTCTTTCATGTATCGTGGAATTCGTAAGCCCACCCAGCGGGGATTGGGAGGCCTTACATCACTTTTACATTTCTGCTAAAGCTTTCTTCTAATGAAATAAACGTCTCTGTTCTTTCAATACCTTTTATCTTTTGCAACTGGTCGTGCAATACAAATCGCAGTTGTGTAATGTCTTTACAAACAATTTCGGCAAACATGCTGTAATTACCTGTTGTATAATTGAGCCGTACAATCTCCGGTATCTTTTGCAGGTCTTTTGCTACCGAATCATAGAGAGAACTTTCTTTCAGGTAAATGCCGATAAAAGCAATAACATCATAGCCCAATTGTTTCAAATCTGCCTTCAACCTTGTACCTTTAACCACTCCGGCCTCTTGTAGTTTTTTAATACGAACATGAATAGTGCCACCAGAAACAAATAGTTTCTTTCCCAGGTCGGCATAAGAGATTTCGGCATTCTCCATCATATGATGGATGATCTGCAAATCCAGTTTGTCAAGATTTAATTTACCCGCCATTTTGATATTTTTTTAGATAAAATTCATAATAATTGGCAAATATTTGAATAATTTCTATAATTTCAAAATATTTATTAGAAAATTGGGAATCAATTATTTGCACAGCCTATATTTGTGTCATCAATCCCGATAGCTATCGGGACTTAAAATAACAAGACACACACTGTGGGGTGATGAAATTGCGAAAGCATGGCAGACATGCCCTCTTGTCTCGGGGGTGGGGAATACAGGATAAACGTAGCATAGAGCCGTTTGGTCCGCCGAAAGGTGAATCAGACGACCGGGGTCGACCACCGAACTTTGTACTACAGCTAACTGCCCCGTGAAGGTTCGAGCCCTTCCCCTACAGCTTTAAAAAGCCTCTCTGAAAAATCAGATAGGCTTTTTTGTTTCTCCCTCAACTGTAGAAAACAGATTTTATCGAAATTATCAACAGGTTTGTAGCCGAATAATTACTTTTTTGCCAAATAAACAACTGATGAAAAAAACATCTTCTCTCTTTTTATTTACAGGTAAAAGCATTAATCGGTTTAGGCTTACTATTGAAATTCTAAAGTGATGGTATAGCTATTACCGCATCAGTATCTTTGTCGCTCATGGGACAAAAAAAGTTAATCCGCTTTGAAGAGTTAAAGACATTTCCCAATGTGCTGCAATATCCAAAAGAGGTAGCGGGGAAATGGGATGCTTTTTTCAACAACCAAAATCCAATCACTCTTGAGCTGGCCTGTGGCAAAGGAGAATATGCAGTAGGGCTTGGGCAGTTATATCCTCAAAGAAATTTTATTGGCATTGACCTGAAAGGCAATCGCCTCTGGGTAGGTGCTAAAAAAGCACTGGAAAATAATTTGAGCAATATTGCTTTTCTGCGAACAAAGATTGACCAGGTAGCTGAATACTTTGCAAAAGATGAAGTGGCTGAAATATGGATTACTTTTCCAGATCCCCAACTGCGGATGTCGAAAGCAAAAAAAAGACTGACGCATCCAAAATTCTTGCGGCTGTATAAACAATTTCTTATTCCGGCTGGTTTAATACATTTAAAGACGGACAGTCCCGATTTGTATCAGTTTACAAAAACAGTTATCTCCCTTTATAATTGTCAGGTTCACACAGATGATGATAATGTGTTTGCACAAGAACAAATAAAAGATGAACTAAAAATAAAAACGCATTACGAATCATTAGATATTGCCGATAGCAACCGGATACATTACCTCTGTTTTTCTTTACCGGAAAATTTACATGGCAAAGAAAAAGACGAAGAGCTAAAACAACTATTGAGGCCAGATGAAGGAGCTGATTGAAAATATAGATTATTACATCAATGCTGATGGCTATGTGGTGCTGACAAAAAAATATCACTTAGACAAAGGATATTGTTGTGGTAATGGTTGTAAGCATTGCCCTTTTCAATATGAGAATGTACCGGAGCCCCGGCGAAGTGAATTAAAATCTTTCCCAGAAAAGAAAACCGCTGAGGCGCAGAAACGCAGAGGATAAAGGATAAAGTATATTGATGCTGCGCCTCCGGCCTCTGCTGTTATTATTATATTTACTGTATGGCAACAAAAAAATCATCTGAAAATTTAAGAACAGTAAAACCCTCAGGCAAAAGAGAGGAGAATTTCTTTGAACTGGTTTTTGAAGTAGCGAGGCAAATACCAAAAGGAAGAGTTACTTCTTACGGAGCTATTGCCGCTTGTCTGGGCACCAAATCATCTGCCCGTATGGTTGGCTGGGCTATGAACGGTGCCCACAGGGTAAAACCAAAAGTTCCTGCACACAGAGTTGTAAATCGTCTTGGTATTCTTTCCGGCAAACATCATTTTTCTCCCCCAGGTATGATGGAAATATTATTGAAAAAAGAAGGTATTAAAGTAAATAATGACCAGATAGTTGATTTTAAGAAGCATTTTTGGGACCCCGTGGCAGAATTAGGGTTTTAACTAACTGTGGCTCAGTTCATTCATATCAGGCTTTAAGGCTGGTTTTCATTCTAAATCGGCATGGTTTTTAAGTATAAGATAACAGGATGGCAAAAGCCGTTCCATAACTATTTTTGTACGATGCAAGCTACCAAGTCACTATTATCAAAGGTTTCCCCAATTAAAAAACATGAAAGAAAAGTAATTATAGTAATTGCTGTTTCATGGACTGTAGTTGATTCGCTTCTTCTATTATGGCGAAAAGCCTCCGGAGTATTACCAGAAAAATATTACAGCCCCAATCTCAATTTTTTGAAAGAAGCATTGGTAAGGGAATTAAACGTCTTTCTAATCAGCCTTCTCATCGGATATTTCCTGGTAACTGTATTAAAGAATTACTTACCAGACTCCTCTCTTTGGTTCAATCTGTTTATAAAAACATTATTACTGTTGCTGGTTGCGGTTGTTATGACGTTCTTTATTTATGTTACTTATGAATGGCTGATAGCGGGGCATAGTTTAGCATATTCAGTCAACAAGTTTTTTTATAATTTAATCAATCAGCGTTTATTACTTCAAAAAATGCCGCAATGGGTTGTATTATTTATTCTTACCCTGCTTGCTATGGAGATTAACGAGAAATACTCAAGAGGGGTATTCTTCAATATTATGATTGGCAAATACCTTCAACCGCAGGAGGAAAGAAGGATTATCATGTTTCTCGATTTAAAAGATTCGACCCCTATAGCTGAAAAGTTGGGGCACAAAGAGTATTTCAAATTTATTAGAGATTTTATTTATTGTATTTCATCTGGCTTTTTGGAAAACGATGGAAGGATATACCAGTATGTAGGTGATGAGGTAGTAATTTGGTGGCCCGAATCAAAAGCCAATGCCAGGAATGCTGTAGCCGCCTTGCTTACTACACGGAAAGAAATAAACAAAGACTTTAACCGCTTTAAACGCAAATATGATACCCTGCCCGAATACAAAGTGGGCATTCACACCGGTAATGTAATGGTAGGCCAGGTTGGAATTATTAAAAAGGATTTAGTAATGAGTGGGGATGCTATTAACACCGCTGCGAGAATAAGAAGTGCCTGCACCGATTTAAATCAGAAATTTCTTATTTCAAAGGATATGAATGACCTGCTGGATCTGAAAGAATGGCAATGCGAATCCCTCGGCCTTATTGACCTGAAAGGGAAAAACGAGGGTCTTGAATTGTTTGCATTAAAAATTTAACCTATAAGCACTTTAGCTTAATTAAAAAGGGAGCTTTTTGGCTCCCTTTGCTTATATAGAAGAATACAGATTTAAGCATAGTGCATGTTCTCATCAAAGCTGAAATGATG
Organism: Chitinophagaceae bacterium; assembly: GCA_046598205.1. Lineage (GTDB taxonomy): Bacteria > Bacteroidota > Bacteroidia > Chitinophagales > Chitinophagaceae > JJ008. Next base: position 732 of record JBKJIX010000049.1, on the reverse strand, counting down.
ATAACTGCTATTATCTGAAAAGAAAGTGGAAATACTGTGCCGGCATTTTTGCAGCAGGGTTTGCACTACCTGGTGTTGCTTTTCATAATAATTAGCTTTCAATATGCGTACACATAAAACCAGTTTGCCTTTATTATGTTCCTCTTTTAATACCAGTGGAAGCTGGCTGGTTTCTTCAGGATCTGTTATCATTCTTGCCAGGCCATAGGTGTTTACAAAAAAGGGTATGCCTTTTTTGTAATAATTTAGTGTTACATAAAAACTCCTGTCGAACTCATTTACATATTGTGTCGGTTTACTTATGGCTATCCATAAACATCCTATCTCATCTACATGAAGTGTTTGTACTACTTCGGAGGGGAGTTTTAAAACGCTGTCAGTATGATAATTCAAGATGGCTGTTTGCAGTTCCTGAATTTTACTGGTAATAAAACAATATTTTCCTTGTGTATTCATAAAAAAAAATTGAGGTAATCATCCTGAATGAAGTATAGAATGAAATTTCTTTACCAGAAAAATTAATGGCGAAAATTGATAAAGGTGTAGAATAAAATCCCCGTCAAATACCCATAAAGTAAAGTAGCCGGGTAAGCATCTAACATTTGATCAGGCCTTCCGTTAGCATTAATAAACAAAAGAGCATCATTTTCATGATGCCCTTTTTACCAGAAACCAAACTGCTATTATTAGAAAAACGTAGGAATATTTTTTTCATTTAACTTCTTCATATAA
>JBKJIX010000196.1:0-3665 GCA_046598205.1 Chitinophagaceae bacterium | reverse complement strand
GGTGAAGTTATTCTGAAACAGGAACAGGGATGGAGCTATATTAAAGTTGGCTTCTGATAAAAGCAAATATTTAAGTATTCCCCAACCATCACTTCTCAGCCATAATTTATCAGGGACTTCATAAACTACTAAAAAAGAATGAAAAAACTTTTTATACTATTTGTATTGCCTTTACTGTCTCTAAACGTTTTTGCACAGCACCAGGAGCTAAATGAGAAACCTGGTCTGTGGAAGGAAAAAGAGAATGCCAACGATTCTACCTCTCTCATATCTGCATTCAGAAGAGGTCAGGTCAGTGGACATTTTCGTTATTACTTTATGGCGACAGAAAACAAAGGATCACTTACTGATTATTATGCAAATGCCGTTGGCGGTGGTATCAGGTTTGAAACAGCAAAATTCAAAAATTTTCAATTGGGGGTCAGCGGCTTTTTTGTTTTTAATATCGGTTCATCAGACCTTTCAGTACCTGATGAAAAAACAAACCAGCTGAACCGTTACGAAATTGGCCTTTTTGACATTGAAGACCCAACGAATAAAAAAGATATTGACCGGCTGGAAGAGTTATTTATAAAATATCATTTCAAAAACTCAACCATCACCTTTGGCAAACAACTCCTGAATACTCCTTTTATCAACCTGCAGGATGGAAGGATGCGACCAACAGAAGTAGAAGGCTTATGGACAGAAATTAATGGAATAAAAAAACTGAAATTACGACTGGGTTATCTATACGGTATTTCTCCACGCAGCACAGTTAAATGGTATAAAGCGGGTGAGTCTATCGGTATATATCCTGTTGGAATAAATGAACATGGTATTAAATCCGGTTATGCTGGCAATCTTGATAGCAAAGGAATTATTCTGGCAGGTTTCACTTACCAGCATAATAAAAATCTGAAACTGCAACTGTGGAACCAGTACACGGAGAATATTTTCAACAGTACCTTATTACAGGCAGATTATGAATATCCATTAGCCGATAAATCAAAATTGATTGCGGCTGTGCAAATGGTAAGACAGGATGCAGTAAATAATGGTGGAAATGAAGACACAGCGAAAACCTATTTTAAAAAAGGTAGTAAAGCTTACACATTTGGCGGAAAGGTGGGCTGGAAAAATAATCGCTGGGAAATAAGTTTGAATTACAACCGTATCACGGCGCATGGAAGATATCTGATGCCAAGAGAATGGGGCCGTGACCCTTTCTTTACTTTTCTGCCTAGGGAACGGAATGAAGGATTTGGAGATGTGCATGCCATCGTAGCAAAGGTTAATTATAAAGTGCCGTCGTTACGACTTACTACTTCAGCAGCGTTTGGGCACTACAAGCTTCCCGAAGTAACAAATTTTGCTTTGAACAAATACGGATTGCCTTCTTACAACCAGTTGAATATTGATATCCGTTATCAATTCGCCGGATTTTTAAAAGGATTTGAAACACAACTCTTATATGTTTATAAAGACAAAACAGGAAATACTTATGGCAATGATAAATATGTCATTAATAAAGTGGACATGAATCTTTGGAATTTAGTTTTTAACTACCAATTCTGAGTTTAATCAATAAAATATTTTCATTCTTTAAAAAGAAGTAATTTACCAGAAAAAATGTTTAAAAAATTTTTGAAATATTTTGCCATTGTTCTGGCAATTGCAGCTATTGGGTTTTTTGTTTTTGCACCATCCTATATTGATAAGTCGAAAAATAAAGTAACACTTAAAGTAGTCAATCCGCAAAAAGTAAATTGGTACGACTCTATTCCTTTCATCGCCGACCTGCACTGTGATGCCTTACTGTGGGATAGAAATAATCTTAAAAAACACAGCTATGGCCATGTTGATATTCCCCGTATGCAGGAAGCCAATATGGCCTTCCAGGTTTTTACTATTGTAAGTAAAACACCAAAAGGAATTAACATTGAAAAGAATGATGATAAAACTGACCAGATTGCTTTACTCAGTTTTGCACAGCTGCGCAATCCAAAAGATTGGTTCAGTGTAAAATCAAGAGCATTACATCAATGTGAAGCATTATACAAAACAGCCAAAAAGTCAAAAGGCGAGTTCAGGGTAATCACTAATCAAAAAGAACTTCAGCAATATATCGTTGACCGGGCTGTCAATAAAAATCTCACAGCAGGCATGTTGGGTATTGAAGGAGCACATTGCCTGAATGATGATATCAGCAACCTGCAACCATTCTATGATGCCGGTGTACGGTATATAGGAATTACTCATTTCTTTGACAACGTCTGGGGAGGTTCTGCACATGGCATCCATAAAGGTGGGCTTACGGTAAAAGGAAAACTGCTTATTCAAAAAATGGATAGCCTGGACATGATTATTGACCTTGCACATGCCTCGCCAAAAACAATAGACGATATTTTTTTGTTGACTCAAAGCCCGGTGATTATTTCTCACACTGGCGTTAATGGAGTTTGTAACAATACCCGAAATTTATCAGATGCGCATTTACTGGAAATAGGAAGGAGAAATGGTTTGGTAGGTATCGGTTTGTGGGAAACTGCTGTATGTGGTACTGATGCTGCAGCAACTGCCAAAAGTATCAGGTATATAGCTGATAAAATTGGTGTTGACAAAGTAGCCCTTGGTTCTGATTTTGATGGAGCAATTACTACTCATTTCGATGTTACAGGCTAGCCATTAATTGTAAATGCATTATTACAAGAAGGATTTGGCAAAGAAGAAATTTTTAAGATAATGGGCGGCAATGTCAGAGATTTTATGCTGAGAAATCTGCCAGTCCGTTAAGCTTAATCCAATAGTAACTTCGCCATGCCTATGCTAAAGCTCCGTCAGGTCAATGTGACTGTTGTCACGGAGCAGGCTAAAAAAAGCAGTCATTTTTATAGTTGTATTTTTTTACTTTCTAAACGATTGCCCATGTCTTTGTTGATTAATGATGAAAGCACAAATTCCCGTCGTGATTTTTTAAAGAAAACCACATTAGCCGGGTTAGGCACTTCACTGGCTGCTGTAGCCGGAACTATTCCTGCCATAGCCGGTGAAACTAAAGGAACTGATACTGCCACAACCAACCGCTTTACGATTTTATACACATCCGATATACATGCACAACTGCATACCCATGATGAATTTTTCTGGGAGAATGGAAAAGCGGTTTACAAAAAAAGAGGTGGCCTGGCTGTATTGAAAACAATGATTAATCAATTCAGAAAACAAAATCCTGCCAATACGATATTAATTGATGGTGGGGATTATTTTCATGGCAGTGCTGTAGCTTCTTTAACAGAAGGTGAAGCATTGATACCATTGCTGAATGATTTTAATTACGACCTGATACTTCCCGGCAACTGGGAAGTGGTGTACAAGAAAAAGAAAATGCTCTATGATATGGGGCATGCTACTGCAGCAAAAATTTGTGCCAACATGTGGCATAAAACAACTGATGCAGACAATGGCGAATTAATCTATCCCCCTTATTGGGTAAAATATATTGCAGGAACTAAAATTGGATTTATCGGCTATACTGACCACCTGATACCGAAACGTCAATCACCTGCTTACAGCGAAGGCATGCGTTTTGAACATGCCGATTTCAATGTGGCGAAATATATTAAACTGCTGAAAGAAGTGGAAGGATGCGGTATCATTTTCATTGTAACACATATGGGATTGGC